>JAFAIW010000204.1 GCA_019236495.1 Vulcanimicrobiota bacterium
CGCCGTCGATGGCTCGCTCGCGTACGCGCAAAACGAGGATTCCATCTTCAAGCGTTGCGCCAGGTCGCTTCGCTCCGGGTTTGACGCTTACGCGCAACAGAGTCACGCGACTACGGAGTCGTCCGGATCAGCTTGTCGCTTTCACGCGGAACGAGATGCAAGAGTTGGCGCGCGTAGTCGAGCGTGACGCGAAAGCGCGAGAGCAGGCCCGCACCGAGATGCCCGGCGGCGGTCGCGCGGAGATGCTCCGTCGCTCCGATGTGCAGCGACTCGACGTGATATTCGCCGATTTGCAAGTGCGGAAGATTCCCGATCAGCTCTTCGCTGTTGCCGCCTACGCCGGAGACGCCTTCCGATCCGGTCGGGGTGAAGATATCCGGATGCGCGCTGTAATAGTCAAACGAAAGGTTCACGGTGGATTCGTCGCCCGTATCGACGGCAAGCACGGATTCCAAATCGCCCAAGCGCACCGGAACGACCGGAATCATGTTGACGAACGAAAGCGGAATACCGTCAGGCGCATCGTCCCTAGGTGAAAACGCGAGCGTGCGCGCGGGATAGTCGATCGTCAAGACGGTTTTCGCAAGCGCGTCCGCACCGAGCACGACGTCGTAACCATACGCATGGATGTCGTGCAGCACCAGATAATTCGAGCGAGAAAACACCGCGTTGCCGACACGTAGCGGCCCGGCCGTCACGACTTCCGTGGCATATCCGCCCAATCCACGCACTTCAAATTCGCCCACCGAGGGTAAACCCAGTTGTTCTGCCAGCTCGAGACTGATCGACGTGCCCGGGTTGCCGGTATCGATCAAGCACCGCACTAAGATCGATCCCAGGGTGCAATCGACGACGGGTGTGGTTTTCCCGATCGGAAGGGAAACCGGCGGTCCTTCAAACGCGACCGTCACGCCCGCAGGTTCCGGAAACGGCGCGGTTACGATCGAGCGGCTTTCATAACTTTGCGTTTCTTCGCCGTCTTGCACTTGGCGGAAGGGCAGCATCAGCGGGCCGGTCTTGCGGTAGTCCAGATCGCGGATTGTGTGTTTGCTCGTCCAGTCTTGAATTGCCACCACGAGCGACGAGCTCGGATCGACGAAGGCAACCATTGCGTTCGCCGGCGCCGCGCGAACGGAGAGCGCACGATAGATTTTGCCGTCGTAGGGAAGCATGCCGAGATCGACGACCGAATTGCCGCGGGCGCTCGCAAACGCGGGATCCAGAAACGCTCCGCTTGCGATCGCGCGCGCGGTCGCCATGTACCGCTCCGCGGGACTCCACTCCGGCAAAGCCGTGTCGTTGAAATTGAGCGTGAAGAGATGCGCGCCGTCAAAGTACGTGCCTGTGCAGATCGCGCCTTCGCAGACGCGCCGCACGAAGCGAACCCCTTCCGTATCGGTACGCTCCTCGACTTGAACGCCGTCAACCATGGAGTGGGCGAGGCTGCGCACGTGATAGCGGTACGGATTGCCGGAAGCCGCGCGCATCCGCTCCACGAGCTGGTCGAGCGGCAGCGGCTTCGGGGCGGCTCCGAAGGTCACGGCCGCCGTGACGAAAAGCCACAGGATCCGAGCAGCGAACCTCATGGCATGAGTTTCGATTCGCTCGACGGCTATCTTCTCGATCGAAGTATTTCGAAGCGCGACGCGATCGACGCGGCGTTGCGCGAACAATCCGCCGATCCGGCCGCGGCCCCATTTTACCGAGCCCTTGCGCGCGTCGGCGAGCGGGCGGCCGACGAGGCGCTGATCGCGCTCCGGCTCGTGCTGGCCGGCCGCCAGCCGGATGACGCGAGCGTCCGGCGCCTGCGCGACCTCGCGGCCACGGCGCACAAGGGCGGTCCCGAGGGCGCAACCGCTCGCGCTGCCTACGAGCGGGAGCTCGCTTGAACCCGGAGTTCCTACAAACCGAGGAGAAGCGTCCCGGAACGCACACGGCCGGGGGTCTCGTTACCGCATTGCCATGCATGCCAAGCTGATCCTTTACCGCTTCGCCATCGGCATCGCGCTCTTCACGCTCGGGCTCGCGGCCGTTTCTGGAATCGTCTCGACGCATCCGGTGGCGGCCGCGGAAACCACGGGAGAACAAGCGCACGATCGAGGTGTGCTCGACGGACAAATCGCGAACATCGACTACCAGCACGGCGCATTCGACCTGCAAGTCGGCGGTCGTCGCGAACACGTTTTCGTTTTGCCGAGCACCAACATCGTGCGGCGTGACAATAGTTACGGAACGATAGGAGATCTCACAAACGGCGCGCGCGTTTCCGTATATGCGAGCGAATCCGAAGGACATTTGATCGCGCAGTTGATTCGCATTCGCTAACGCGTGATCGAAGCGCAAGATCTCGAAAAAACCTACGACGCCGGCGGCGCTCCTGCGCTGGCCGGCGTTTCATTTTGCGTGCAGCGCGGCGAACGATTGGCGATCGTCGGGCCGTCCGGTTCCGGAAAGACGACCTTGTTACGCGTGTTGGCCGGTCTCGAGCGGCCTGACGCGGGTGCGGTTCGCGTCGACGGCGACGACGTGAGCGAACGCGCGCCGCGCAAGCGTGGGCTCGTGTTTCTCGCGCAACGCGACGCGCTCTTTCCACATATGTCGGTTGGCCGCAATCTCCGGTTCGCCGCGGCGCCGGACGACCGAGTCGCCGCGATCGCGGCGTTGCTCGAAATCGACGGATTGCTCGAACGGCGTCCGGCGCAGCTCTCCGGCGGGCAGCGGCAACGCGTTGCGGTCGCCCGTGCGCTCTTGACGCATGCCCGCGGGACGCTGTTCGACGAGCCATTCGCTCACCTCGATCCGCCCGTGCGGGTGGCGTTGCGCCGGCGGTTGACGGCCTTGGATCGAGAAACGCTCGGCGCGCTGATCTACGTAACGCACGATCACGAGGATGCGATGAACGTGGGCGATCGGGTTGCCGTGTTGATCGCCGGAAAAATCGTGCAATGCGATGCACCGCGAGCCGTTTACGACGCCCCTGCGACGCTCGACGCAGCGCGGTTTCTCGGTCCGTTGCCGATGAATCTCATCGACGGATTGGGGGAGGAGTTGGGCTTCGGGCCGTTCATTTTGGGCGTTCGCGCGGAACATCTCGCGATCGACGGCGACGGCGAGATGCGCGCGCAGGTGGAGCGCGTGGAGCTTTCCGGAACCGATGCGGTCGTCGAAACGACGTCGTCCGCGGGACGCGTCAGCGTACGCTGCGCCGCCGAAGACGCGCCGGCGCTCGGAGCGCGCATCGGTCTGCGGCTCGATCGTTCGAAGATCTGCCGCTACGATCGCTCGACGGGAGCGCGCGTCGCGTGAGCGATCTGGCGCGTCTGTGCGCTGGAATTCTGTGCGTCGGCATCGAGGGAACCGAACCGGCGGACGCGCGCGCCGCGCTCGAAGATTTTCCAGTTGCGGGGGTCGTGCTCTTCGCGCGCAACGTGCGCGACGTCGCGCAAGTGCGCGCACTCACCGACGCCGTGCGCGAACTTTTTGGCCCGCTTTCTCCCTTCATCGCGACGGATCAAGAAGGCGGCCGGGTGGCGCGATTGCGTCGCGATGTCGTCGAGATTCCGTCGATGATGGCCCTCGGTGCAACGGTTGACGCTGCACTGGCGGCGCGCGCCGGCGCGCAGATCGCGCACGATTTGCGGCGGGCCGGCGTCAATCTCGATTTCGCCCCGGTTCTGGATCTCGCGCGGCCCGGTCGCGGAACGGTCATCGGGACGCGGTCGTTCGGCGAGAATCCGGACGCGGTCACGGCGTTGGGCGGCGCGTTCGCCGGCGGATTACAGCGCGCCGGGGTCGTCGCGACGTACAAACACTTTCCCGGTCACGGCGCGACCGAAGCCGATTCGCACGAAACGTTGCCGGTCGTCGATGCGACACGGGCGCAGCTGCGTGCCGCGGATTTGCGGCCGTTCGCGGCGCTTCTTCCGGAAGCCCGCGCGGTGATGACGGCACACGTCGTGGTGCGCGCGTTCGATCCGGATTCGCCGGCGACGACCTCGCGAGAGATCTTGCAGACGTTGCTGCGCGAGGAGATGCACTTTCGCGGCGTGTGCTTTACAGATTGCATGGAGATGGATGCAATCGGAACGACGATCGGTACGGCGGAAGGCGCGGTACGGGCGCTGCGCGCCGGGGCGGATTGCGTCACCATCGGCCATCGCATCGAGCTCGCGCGCGAGACGGCGTCCGCTCTCGAGCGCGCCGTGCGCGACGGGCGTCTTCCGCTGAAGCGTCTTTCCGAAGCCTACGAACGCGTGCAACGTTTGCGCCGCCGTCTCTCGGAGCCGCTCCCGGTTGAGGCACCCGCACCCGATCCGGAAATCGGGCGCGAAATCGCGCGCCGGGCGGTGACCCGCGTGCGCGGCAGTGCGGTGCTCGACGCGCGCGAATGCACCGCGATTACGTTCGAAGCCGACGCGGGGCGCGGCGTCGAGGAAACGCGCGCCCACGTCCCCGGGCTCGGCGATCACGCGCACGGCTTGGAGGAGCGCCGTCTTTCGCTCGACCCGGACGAGACCAGCGTGGAAGAAGCGCTGCACGTCGTCAGCGCGCAAAGGAAGCGCCCGATTCTGCTTTTGCGCCGCGCCCACGTTCACGAAGGGCAGCACTACGCTGCGCGGCGCTTCATCGAGCGCATTCCCGAAACCGTGGTGATTTCGACGCGCGAGCCCTTTGAGTTGGAAGCGCTCGATGCGGGCGAGGTGCTCGCCATCTTCGACGACGGCGACACCAGTTTCGCCGGCTTAGCCGACGTGCTGTTCGCAACGCGTGCTCGCTGAAGCGCACACCCGCGCACAGTCGGTACTGCACGCCGCCGCCGGGACGATCTTCACCGGTGCGGTTGCCCGCGTCGAACGCGAAGGCCGGCTCGTTTGGGAGCGCGCTTACGGAACGACCCGGCTCGACGGCGCTGCGCAACCGGTCTATTGCGACACGGTCTTCGATCTCGCATCGCTGACCAAACCGTTCGTTTCGACCGCAGCGCTCGCCGCGGTGGCCTCCGGGGCGCTGAAACTGGACGAACCACTGGGCCGTTCGGTGGTGCCGGAATGGCGGGAGTCACCGTTCGAAGGCGTCACGTCGCGCATGTTGCTGGCGCATACCGCGGGACTGCAATCCGGCGCGGATTACCGGCAACTGCTGGGCGAGGACGTGGAGCGCTACGTCTTGACGCGACCGCCCGCGGTAGAGCCCAAGACGAGCGTCCTCTATTCCGATTTTGGATTCATCGTGCTCGGCGTCGTGCTCGAGCGAGTTCATGGTCGCGCGCTGTCCGGCATTGTTCGTGGGTACCGGCCGCGGTTCGAATGCCGCGCCGCAATCCCGGCCACGGAAGACGACGGATGGCGTGGACGCGTGCAAGGCGTGGTGCACGACGAGAAAGCGTACTTGATGGGCGGCGTTGCGGGACATGCGGGACTCTTCGGAACCGCGTCCGGCGTAGCGCGTCTCGGCGAGGTGTATCTGGCGGCGCTGCACGGACGCGCCACATCGCTCGATCGAAGTTTGGCACGCGAGGCGGTGCGCGAGCAGGCTGCCGATCCGGTGTTGCGGCGCGGCCTGGGCTGGGCGCTCAAAACGACGGATGAAAATTCGTGCGGCCGCTGGTTTTCGCCGCAGAGTTTCGGACATACGGGATTCGTCGGAACGTGCATTTGGGCGGATCCGGAGCGCGATCTCTGCGCGGTGCTTTTGACGAATTCCGTCTACTTCGGCCGAAACGACACGCGCGAATTTCGCGCCCGGTTTTTTGAGGCGGTTATCGAAGACCTGGGACTTCGGTGAAAGCTCTCGGGATGATGAGCGGAACGTCGCTCGACGGGATCGATGCGGCGCTCGTTGATATCGCACCGGCGGGCACGGGTTACGCGCTCGCGCTGCTATCGTTCGTGACGATTCCGTACGAGACGCCTTTGAGCGAACGGTTGCGCTCCGTCCTTCCACCGCATTCCGGAAGCATCGCGCTGGCGGCCGAGCTCGCGCGCGATCTCGGCGAAGCGTACGCGCGCGCCGCGGTTGCGGCGGTGGGCGAGACGGCGGTCGACTACGTCGCGATGCACGGGCAAACGCTCTTTCACGACGGGACGCGCGGCATAACGCTGCAGAGTGGGCTGCCGTACGCGCTGCGCGACGCAATCCGCGCGACGGTGTGCTTCGACTTCCGTTCGGCGGACTGTGCGCTCGGCGGTCACGGTGCGCCGTTGATGCCGTACGTCGACGCACTCTTGCTGCGATCCGCAACGGAAGACGTCGTCGCGGTGAATCTCGGCGGCATCGCGAATCTGACGTTTCTCCCTCGTGGCGCCGCGTTGCGGGACGTCATTGCTTACGACACCGGTCCGGGCAACATGTTGATCGATAGCTTCGTGTTCGCACGCACGCAGGGAAGCGCAGCATTCGACGAGGGCGGCCGCACGGCGCTCGCGGGGAACGTCGACGCGGCGGCGTTGCAGGAGATGCTGAGCGATCCGTACTTTGCAATGCTGCCGCCGAAGAGCACGGGCCGCGAACGTTTCGGCGCGCAGTTTTTGCAAGCGCATCGCGAGGTTCTCGACCGTTTGTCGCTGGAAGACGGCGCCGCGACGCTCAGCGCGTTGACGGCCGAAACCGTCGCGCGGGCAGTGCGCGGCGCGGCCTCGCCGGGTGCGCGCGTGGTGGTGAGCGGTGGTGGGGCGCACAATCGCGCGGTCGTGGATAGCTTGAAAGAACGGCTGGCGGGATACGGCGTCGAAGAGACCGGGATCATGCAGCTTCCGGGCGACGCTAAAGAAGCCATGGGTTTTGCCGTGCTCGGGTATGAAACGTTGCGCGAGCGTCCGGCAAACCTTCCGCAGGTGACCGGCGCGCGCGGTCCCGCGGTGCTCGGTGCGATCGCGCCGTATCGTTTGGCGGAATTGCTGGCGCGGGTACGGTCCGAATGCACGGCGTAGCGGTCGGCGCCGACGTCGGTGGGACGACGATGAGCGTGATCGCCTCGCGCGACGGCGTTCCCGGCGAAGTGCATTCGTTGCCCGGCACGACGCCGACGATCGACGGGGTCGACGTCGCGGGTGCGCGCATCGCCGCGGGCCTCGTAAAAGCATTGCGCGACGCGGCCCCGGATGCACTGGCGATCGGTGCGGCGGGCGCGGGACGCGCGAACGTCTCGGAAGGGCTTCAGCGCGCAATCTCCACAGAATTTCCCCGAGCACGCGTGCGCATCGTGGACGATGCCCAAATTGCGCTGCGTGCGGCGGTTCCCGAAGGCACCGGCGTGGCGCTTGTTGCCGGAACCGGATCGATTGCATACGCGGAGCACGAGGGGCGCAGCTTTCGCGCGGGTGGAGACGGATATTTGATCGGCGATGAAGGCTCCGGTTTCGCACTTGGGCGCGCGGCCGCGCAGCAGCTGGCGCGTTACTACGACGAGCGGGTGCCGCGCGACGAACTGATCGACGCGCTCGAACGGCATCTTGGCGTGACGTCGCGCGCGGAGTTGCTGCAACGGATCTACGCCGGAGAACGGCGCGTCGCGCAGATCGCGGAATTGGCCGCGGTCGTCATCGAGCGCGCGGATGCGGGCGTGCGTTCCGCCAACAAGCTCGTGCAAACCTCGGCTTCCGAATTGGGTGAGCTCGTGAAAGCCGTCGTGCGTCAAGCCGGGCTGCACAATATCGAGTTTCCGTTGGCATTTTCCGGAGGAATCCTGGCGCGCAATTCGTTGTTGACGTTTCTTTTGGAAACGCGCTTACAAAACGATTTGCCGAACGCCACGATCCTCAAAGCGAACGTTCCGCCGTATCTTGGAGCGTTACGCATCGCCGAAGGGATGTTGTCGTGAGTGAGTTCGAAGGCATGCAAACTGAGGCGATCAACGAGGGCACGCGTGATCTCGATCGGTTGGAAACTCCCGACCTCGTGCGTCTCCTCGCGAACGATCATGCAATCGCGGTGGAGTCCGTCGAAAACGCGGCGCCCCAAATCGCCGCGCTTGCGGATCGTATCGCCGGGCAACTGCGCGCCGGCGGCCGCCTGCATTACGTCGGGTCGGGTACTAGCGGGCGGCTGGCATATCTCGATGCGGCCGAGTGTCCGCCGACATTCGGCACGCCGCGCGAGTTGGTGTGCGCGCACATCGCGGGCGGACCACCGGCGCTCACTCGCGCGGTGGAAGGCGCCGAAGACGACGGGGAAGCGGGCGCCAACGAAATGCGCGATCACGTCGGCGAGCACGACGTCGTCATCGGGCTTTCGGCGAGCGGCGGTCCGGCGTACGTCGTCGCCGCGCTCTTGACGGCGCGCGGGGCGTCGGCGTGGACGGTTGCGGTGGTGAATAACGAGCGAAGCGCGCTTGCGAGGGTGGCAGACGAAGCGATCGTCCTCGATACGGGGCCGGAAGCGCTGACCGGTTCCACGCGGTTGAAGGCCGGGTCCGCGCAGAAGATTTTTCTCAACACGTTATCGACGTCGGTGATGACGCGCTTGGGCAAGGTGTACGACAATTTGATGGTCGACGTCGTGGCCGGGAACAAGAAGCTGCGCGCTCGAGCATTGCATTTGGTGCAAGCATTGACGGGCCTCGACGAAGCGGCCGCGGCGACGCTGCTGGCCTCCGCCGGCGGGAGCGTCAAAGTTGCGGTCGTGATGCAACGCCGCGCGCTCGACGCGGAGGCGGCCCGCGATCTGCTCGAGCGTAACGCGGGGTCGCTACGCGCAAGCTTGTAGACGTGGTGCTTCGCGCCGCAGTTCTCGGCGCGCTCTTCGTGCTCGCGTGCGCGTCCACGGGTTCGGCGAAAGGCGCAGAGGTTGCGTTCGTTCCGCTCGACGATCGCCCCGTGACGTTGCAATTGCCGCAAATGCTGGGTGCGATTGCGGGCGCCAAACTCGACGTTCCGCCGCGCGCCTTGCTCGGCAACTATCTCACGTTCGGGGATCCTTCCGCGCTTCGGGCATGGCTCGCGCGCGATCGTGCGGCCGAGGCGTACGTGATATCGACCGACATGCTGGCCTATGGCGGACTCGTCGCCTCGCGCGTGCCGGGCGTCGACGCCACGCTGGCCTCGTCGCGTCTGGATGCGCTGAACGAATTGCGCCGCACGCGCCCGCGCGCGTGGATCGGCGGCTTCGCGACGGTCATGCGCTTGGCGCCGACCGGCGTTCCCGCCCTCGGCGCGGCCGCGAACTTCTTTGCAGCATCGCCGCTGTGGGAAGGGCTGCAAGAGTACGCAAATCTGCACGACCCACCGCTGCCGGCGGAAGAAGCGGACGCCACGCGTTTGCGCGGGTTGCTCGGACCGGCGCTGCCGGCGTATCTCGACACGCGCAAGCGAAATCTCGACGTCGATCTCCACGCGGTGCAGCTCGTGGGAAACGGCGCGCTCGACTATCTCGTGCTGGGGCAAGACGACGCCGGACCGGTCGGTTTGCATTTGAAAGATGTCGCGTCGCTGCGGGCGGCGATCGATGCGGCGGGCGTGGCGCCGCGGACGTCCGTCGAGCCGGGAGCCGACGAGTTGGGCATGGCGCTCGTGGCACGCGTGCTCGCGCGTCACGCGGGGTGGACGCCGCGCGTGGCGGTTCGCTATTCGCGTCCCGGAGGAGCGGCGTTCAACGATCCGCTCGAATTCGCGCCGATCGACGTGACGATCGATCGTTTGATCGGGCTCTGCGGCGCGACTCGCGACGATGCGACGCCGGAGATCGAGCTGTTCGTGCGGTTACCGAATGCGAGCGAAGCGGAAGACCGTGCAACGTTGGATGCGCTCTCGGCTGAGGTCGAAAGGAACCGGTCGGCGGCGCTCGTCGACTTAAGTTTTCTCGAGCCGACGTTCGTGTCGCAGGAGCGTTTTGCGCGCGCGCTCGTATCGCGCGGGATTGCGGGCAAGCTCGACGCCTACGCGTCGTGGAATACGACGGCGAACAGCGCCGGGACCGCGCTTGCCGAAACAATTGCGGCCGGCGCGGGGCGGCGTTCCGGGACATACGACGAGCGCGCGCACGCCGAGTTCACGCTGAACCGCTACGTCGATGACGTCGGTTTTCACGACGACGTTCGCCCCGAGCTCAATGCAGCACTCGATGTGCGCGGCGTACCGGATCACACGTATCTCTTGCCCGACGAGGCCGCGCTCACCGATCACGAAAACCGCGCCGCGCTCGTGCGCCGCGCCGATTCGTGGCGCGATGCGGTTTTTCCGCAGTACCGCTACGCGTCGCTTCGGATCGTGCTCCCGTGGGATCGCACTTTCGAAACGCAGATCGATCTCACGCTGTCTCCGTAAGCCACCGTGTCAGTCTGAGCTTGTCTCTGTGTCAGTCTGAGCTTGTCGAAGACTGGTTCCGCCACCACCCTTCGACAGGCTCAGGGTGACACAAAGGTGGTTCAGACTGACACGGGGCGTTGGCAAAGCTCGATCAGGACGCCGCCGGTGCTCTTCGGGTGCAGAAATGCGATCAGATTGCCGTGGGCGCCCTTTCGCGGCGATTCGTCGATGAGTCGAACGCCCGCGCCCTTGAGCCGCGCAAGCTCCGCGCGCAAATCGTCGACGCGATAGGCGGTGTGATGCAAGCGTGAGTCGGCCTCGCCGCGATACCGCGCAATCGGCGAGTCCTCCGAGAGCGGCCGTAGCAACTCGATGACCGAATCTCCGGCCGCAAGGCCCACCGCTTCGACGCCCTGATCCTCGATCGTCTCGCGGTAGATTTGGCGAAAACCCAGCGTCTGCGTGTAAAGCCGGAGCATCGCATCGAGGTCATTGACGACGATCGCGACGTGATCGATCTTCAGGCGACTACCTCGCGGGCTTGATACGTGCCGAACACGCCGCGAAGCACGTCGCACACCTCACCGAGCGTCGCGCCGGCGTCGACTGCTTCGATGAAATGCGGCATCAAATTCTCGCGCGTCGCGGCCGCAGCGCGCACTTCTTCCAGCCGGCGGCGCGCCGCCTTGTCGTCGCGCGATGCACGAAACGCCTGCAATCGTGCGACCTGCTCGCGCTCGACACGTTCGTCGATCCGTTGCAGCGGAATGTCGCTGGAGCCGCTTGCGTCTGCGAACTTGTTCACGCCGACGACGATTTCTTTTCCGGATTCGATCGCTTGTTGGGCGCGGTACGCGGAATCCGCCACCCGCGCTTGCATCCAGCCGCTTTCGATCGCCGCCACGCTTCCGCCCAACTCGTCGATTTCGGCAACGATGGCCGCGGCCCGCTCGATTAGTTCGGATGTCAGCGTTTCGACGTAATAGGATCCCGCGAGCGGATCGGCGACGTCGGTGACGCCGCTTTCGTACGCGATGATCTGCTGCGTGCGCAGCGCGACCTTTGCCGCCTCGGCCGTCGGGAGCGCGAGCGCTTCATCTTTGCCGTTGGTGTGCAGCGATTGCGCGCCGCCCAACACCGCGGCAAGCGCTTGCAATGCGACGCGCACGACGTTATTGTCCGGCTCTTGCGCGGTGAGAGTCGAACCACCGGTTTGCGCGTGGAATCGCAGCATTTGCGAGCGCGGGTCTTTGCAACCGAACTCGTCGCGCGTGATGTGCGCCCACAGATAGCGTGCGGCGCGGAATTTCGCTACTTCTTCGAAGAAATCGTTGTGCGCGTTCCAAAAGAACGAAATGCGCGGCGCAATGGCATCGGGCTCGAGTCCGGACCGTTGCGCGGCTCGAAGGTATGCTTTTGCGTTAGCGAGCGTAAAAGCGATTTCTTCGACCGCGGTCGACCCCGCTTCGCGAATATGGTAGCCGCTTACCGAAATCGTGTTCCACTGCGGAACGTCTCTCGAGCAATACGCCATCACGTCCGTAACGAGCCGCATCGACGGCTCGGGCGGATAGATGTAGGTCCCGCGCGCCACGTATTCTTTGAGAACGTCGTTCTGAACCGTGCCTCCGAGCGCATCGAACGAAATCCCGCGCCGGCGTGCGACCGCCAAGTACATGGCGAGCAGCAGCGATGCGGGCGAATTGATGGTCATCGAGACGGTGACGCGATCGAGCGGAATGCCGTCGAGCAGCGTTTCCATGTCGGCGATTGTGTCGATCGCGACGCCGACCTTGCCGACTTCACCGCGTGCCTGCGGGGCATCGGAATCGAAGCCGAGCTGCGTCGGCAAGTCGAACGCGACCGAAAGCCCGGTGGTGCCATGGTCGAGCAGGTAGCGATAGCGCGCGTTGGACTCTGCAGCGGTGGCGAAGCCCGCATACTGACGCATCGTCCACAAGCGCGCGCGATACATCTCCGGGCGAATGCCACGCGCGAACGGAAAACTGCCGGGCTCGCCGAGCGCGTGGGCGGCGCCTTCGGCGCGGTCGTAGGCGGGGCGCAGCGGAATGCCGGAACCGTTGACGTCGCGGGCCATCTTATTCGAGCGTCACCAGTTTCGAGCCGGCTTCCACCGTCTCTCCCACGCGAGCGTGCACGGCGCGAACGACGCCATCTTTGTGCGCGCGAATTTCATTCATCATCTTCATCGCTTCGATGACGGCGACGACCGCTCCAGTCGCAATCGTATCCCCTTCTTTGACCGAAAGCTCGAGGAGCACGCCGTGCATCGGCGCTTCGACGTCGTTGCCGGACGGCCCGGCGGCGCGCTTCTTCGCCTGCATCCGCGGCGCAGCCGGCAGCTGCGAAGCGCGAACGGCGGGCGGCAGGTCGACCAGCCGTACGTGATACAAACGATCGTCGATTTCGACGCGAATCGTCTCGCCTTCGCGCGACGGCGCGGCAGCGCGTGAAGAGGTCACAGCACCGTTGCGGGCCGTTGCGAACAGCTTCGCGGCGAACGGCTCCAGCAATGCGGTTCCGTAGGTCCCTTCGGCAACCCGCTCGTCGGCGCACAAGGCCGCGAGCAGCGGAATCGTGGTCGGTACTCCGGCGATGTCGTATTCGCCGAGCGCGCGACGCATGCGCGCAAGCGCCTGCGGCCGCGTCGGCGCCCATACCACCAGCTTTGCGATCATCGAATCGTAGTCCGCCGGAATCGAGTACCCGGCATATGCGGCGGAGTCGACGCGCACGCCGGGCCCTCCCGGCTCGCGATACCGCTGAATCGTGCCCGGTACCGGCCGGAAGTTTGAGGCCGGATCTTCGGCGTTGACGCGCGCTTCGATCGCGTGCCCGCGCAGAACGATTCCGTTCTGTTCGTAGCCCAGGCGTTCGCCGGCCGCAACGCGGATCTGCTCGCGCACCAAGTCGAGGCCCGAAATCATTTCCGTAACCGTATGCTCGACTTGGATGCGCGTGTTCATCTCCAGAAAGTAGAATTCGCTCCCTGAAACGAGACACTCGACCGTTCCGGCACTATCGTATTCGATCGCCTTAGCGGCCTTGATGGCGGCCGCACGCATCGCAGCGGCGGTTTTCGCCGCGATCGGAGCCGGCGTTTCTTCCAGCAGTTTCTGATGCCGCCGTTGCAGCGAACAATCGCGCTCGCCGACGTGCACCACCGTGCCGTGCTTGTCGGCGAGAATTTGGATTTCGACGTGTTTGGGATCGACGAGGTAGCGCTCGGCGTAGATCGTTCCGTTCTTAAAGTACGCTTGCGCTTCGCGCTGCGCGGTGGTGAACGCGGTCTCGACGTCCGCAGCGTTGTAAGCGACTTTCAATCCCTTTCCGCCGCCGCCGCCGGATGCTTTGAGGGCCAGGGGCAAGCCGTACTCCTCGGCCGCGCGCCGAGCGGCAGCGACATCCGCTAGAGCGTCATCGCCGCCCGGCACGACCGGCACGCCGGCTGCGATCATCGCGCGTCGCGCACGTACTTTGTCGCCCATTTCGTCGATGGCCGCCGGATGCGGCCCGATCCATCCGAGACCCGCGCCGATCGCCGCGCGCGCGAACGCGGCGTTTTCCGCCAAGAACCCGTAGCCCGGATGGATCGCGTCGGCCCCGGCTTGGCGTGCGACCTCCAGCAATCGTTCGACGTTCAGATAGCTCGCCGCGGGAGAGGCAGGTCCGAGATGAAATGCTTCATCCGCCAGTCGAACGTGGAGCCCGTCGCGATCGGCGTCGGAATAGACGGCCACGGTTTCGATGCCCATTTCGCGCGCGGTTCGAATGACGCGCACCGCGATCTCGCCGCGATTTGCGACGAGAATTCTAGCGAACACGCTTCTCGTTTCGCACGAGCGTGCGGATGTCGTCAAACGGCAGGTCGTAATATTTTGCCGCGAGTTTCCAGGCGGCACGCTGCCCCATGTTTTGCGGCTCGATCGTTGCAACGCGCTGGTGCGTCACGAACAGGCGCGTGATGATCGCGGCGACGTGCTGATCGCTGAGGCGGCGTCCTTCGTTGCGGGTCTTCACAGCGCGTCGGCCGGATCCGGATACATGCCCATGGCATGATACCCCGCATCCACGAAGTGCACGTCCGCGGTGATCGCCGCAGCAAGATCGGAAGCGAGATACACCGCCGTCGCCCCGACGTCTTCGGCGGTGACGTTACGCCGTAAGGGCGCGGCGTTCTTCACTTTATCGAGCATCTTCGAGAAGCCGGCGACCTGCCGTGCGCTGGCGGTTTTGATCGGGCCGGCCGAGATCGCGTTCACGCGAATACCGCGTTCGCCGAGATCGTAGGCCAAGTATCGGACGGCGGCCTCCAGGGCGGCTTTCGCAATTCCCATCAGGTTATAATTCGGCACGATCGCGGTGGCGCCGAGGTACGTGAGCGCCATCACGCTTGCGCCGTCGTTCAGGAGCGTCTCGAGGTGCTGCACGAGCGCGATCAGCGAATAGGCCGAAACGTCGAGGCTGGTGTTGAAACCGCCGCGCGAGGTTTGGTAGACCTTGCCGCCCAGGTCTTCTTTATTCGCGTAGGCGATCGAGTGCACGACCGCATCCAGCCGGCCGAACGCGGCGCGTAACTGCTGGGCGAGCGCCGCAAGGGCCGCGTCCGAAGCTACGTCGCATTCGAACGACGGTGCGCCTCCCAATTCAGCGGCGAGTTTCTGCACCTCGTCCCGGACTCGCTCACCTTGGTACACGAATGCCAAGCGCGCGCCGTGATCGTGCATGGCACGGGCGACTGCCGTGGCGATCGACCAGCGATTGGCGACGCCGGTTATCAGCGCCGTTCTTCCTTCTAAGAGCTTCACGGAGCCGCCCTTCGAGGCTCCGCTTCGAGGCTCCCTACGGTCGCGCCTCAGTATCGCATCCTTGGGGTGACACCCGCGGCCGTTAGAGGGGGATGTTCCCGTGCTTGCGCTTGGGTCGCTCGACCCGTTTGTTCGCGAGCATCTCCAAGGACTTTGCGATGACGCGTCGCGTTTGATGGGCCTCGACGATGTCGTCGACGTAGCCGCGTTCGGCCGCGATGAACGGATTGGCGAAGCGTTCGGTGTACGACTCGATCAACTCCGCAGTCTTCGCCTCGCCGTCCGCCGCCCCGGCGATCTCACGCCGGAAGATCGTCTTGACGGCCCCCTCGGCACCCATCACCGCGATCTCCGCCGTAGGCCAGGCGACGTTCACGTCGGCACGGATGTGCTTGGACGCCATGACGT
>JAFAIW010000249.1 GCA_019236495.1 Vulcanimicrobiota bacterium
ACCGGCATGAACGAAGAGCGGCTCGCCATTCTCGTCGGCGGCGGACCGGCCCCGGGCATCAATGGCGTCATCGCATCGGCCACGATCGAAGCCGTCAACAACGGCTTACGCGTTACCGGCATCTACGACGGTTACTATCATCTGGCAGCCGGCGACACGTCGCATACGATCGAGTTAGGCATCGACGACGTTTCGCGCATTCATTTTACCGGCGGATCGATATTGCGGACGTCACGAACCAATCCGGCCAAAGACGAAGCGACCTTGCAGCGTTGCATCAACGCGTTGATGCTCATGGGCGTTCGGTACCTCGTTGCGATCGGGGGCGACGACACGACCTACGGCGCGACCAAAATCGCCGAGCTGACGCAGGGGCGTTTAGGCGTCGTGACCGTCCCGAAAACGATCGACAACGATCTTCCGTTGCCTGACAATGCGCCTACGTTCGGGTTCGAAACCGCGCGTTCCGTCGGAACGAACATCATCGAGAGTTTGATGGAAGACGCCCGAACCACCGAGCGTTGGTACCTCGTCGTCAGCATGGGCCGTAAGTCGGGAGCGCTGGCCCTTGGAATGTGCAAGGCCGCCGGGGCGACGCTGGCCGTGATTCCGGAGGAGTTCACCGGCGCCCAACTCGATCTGAACGCGGTCGTCGATACGCTCGTCGGCGCGATCGTCAAACGCAAATCGACCGGTCATTCGCACGGTGTCGCCATCGTCGCCGAAGGAATTGCGGAGCGTTTGGACCCCGCTCAACTTGCCGCACTCGACGGCGCGGCCCGCGACGCATATGGGCACGTGCGCTTGGCCGACGTGCCGATCGGGTCGCTCTTGCGTGAAGCGGTTCGCCGCCGCTTGAGCGACGTAGGCGTTGAAACCACCGTGGTGACCAAAGACATCGGCTACGAACTGCGTTGCGCCAAGCCGGTGCCGTTCGATGTGGAATATACTCGCACGCTGGGATACGGCGCGGTGCGCTATCTTCTGTCCGGCGGAAGCGGCGCGCTGATCGCCCTCTCCGGTGGCCGCGTCGTTCCCGTGACGCTGGCGGATCTTCTCGATCCGGCCACGGGACGCGTGAAAGTGCGCATGGTCGACGTCACGACCGAATCGTACGAAGTCGCGCGCAAATACATGATTCGCCTAGAGCCGCAAGACTTACGCGAACCACGCCTTTCTCGACTTGCCGCGCACACGTCGCTGTCGGCAGCGGAATTCAAAGCGATGTTTGCGCCGTCGATTCCGGAAGCGCTGGCGGTCCGCTAGTGCGCGCATTGCCGGTAGTCATACCGGCAGGTCTGATGTTGCTGCTCGGCGCTGCGCCCGTGCCGGAACTCTCCGTTCCGCCGGGTTTCACGATCGCCGCGATTGCCGACGTGCCCGGCGCTCGCGAGCTCGCCGTGGCTCCGAACGGCGATCTCTTCGTCGGCACGAGCGGCGATAAGGTGATGGTCGTCACCAAGCCTGACTCAGATGCGCCCGATGCGCCCCGTACGTTCGCGCAAATCGACGACGTACCGGTCGCCGGGGTCGCCGTGACGACAGATGCGGTCTATGTCGGCGGCCAGTTTCACGTGTGGAAGATTCCTTACGCCGGCGGCGACACGCGCGCTCGGTCCGTCCCGATGACGATCGCCGCGGTACGCACGAGTGGAGTAGCGCGCGATCACGTGACGACGACGGTCGCCGTGAATGAAAGCACGCTCTACGTCTCCGTCGGATCCTCGTGCGACGCCTGCGACCCCGATATCGATGCGACGCGCGCAACGATTCAAGAGATGCGCCTCGACGGTTCCGGAATGCATCCGAAAGCCGTCCACATTCGCAACGCGATTGCGCTTGCGATCGACCCTCAAACGCACGCTCTGTGGGCAGGCGTCGCCGGTCAGGACGCCTTGCCGCACGGACATCCCTACGAAATCTTCGATCCGGTGACGTCGCACGAGGGCGTGGTGAACTACGGTTGGCCGTATTGTTATGACGACCACACTGCCGCAAAAGCGGGAGTCGACTGTCGCGCGCAAACCGTGCCCCGCGTCGTTTTCCCGGCGTACGATACGCCGATCGGCGCGGTGATCTATCCCGAACGCCTCGACGGCGCACATGCGTTTCCGGCGAGGTTTCGCGGCGGTGCGTATGTGGCGCTGCATGGATCCTGGCACGTGCCCCTCGTGCCGCCGCGCGTCGCGTTCGTCCGGCTGAACGGCGACCAGCCGGATCGTCCTGTCGATTGGAGCAACCCGAACGCGCAGTGGAGCGGTTTTGTGGAAGGCTTTCAACGTCCGGACCAGAGCCGTAGCGGGCGTCCCACCGGTGTCGCGGTGGGACGCAGCGGCGACCTCTTCGTAGCCGACGATTTTGCCGGCCGCATCTACCGCGTGCGCTGGAGCGGCGCGCGCTAACCCGCAAAAAGGAGCTTCGAGTGCCTACCGATTTCCGTGACGGCAAGACCTTTCCGCGGCGTGGGCGTGAGGCCCTCGACGGCTACCTTTGGCTTCTGCGAGTCTTCGATAAAGCGCGCGCAAGTGCGGCCGGAACGATTCACGACTACATCTATCCTTGCCCGATGGATAAAGGCGTTATGGAGCGCTGGGGGATCGCGCCGGCCGATTTCGATGCGGCGATCCGCGCGCACCAAAGCGACGAAGCGATCCTGGGCTGGCTCCGGGAACGGACGACGCCGTCCCAGCGCGACGCGGCCAATCGTTGGCTGCTCGAGGAGCGCACCGAAAATCTCGACCGGCAAGACCGCGAAGAAGTCGCCGCCGTCTAGAAAAAGAAGCGGCCGCCCGATGGCGGCCGCTTCTCTCCGTTTTCCCTTTCGAGTTAGTGTCCCGTGAAAAGCCCTACGATCGAGGCGGCCTGATTGTTGCGTTGCGCGAGCACCGCGACGTTGATCTGCGCGAGCAGATTGTTCTTCGTTGCGTTCGTCGTCTCGCTCGGGTAGTTCGTATCCTGGATCGCCGAGAGCGACGTCGTCAGGTTGTTCGCGGCAATGTTGTTGTTGTTGACCGCATAGCCCAAGCTGACTTGCTGCGCTCCGAGATTTGCCTGCGTTTGCTCGATCTGCGTTAGCGCGTTCTGCACTTGACCGATGGCGTTCGTCGCGCTGAGCGTCGTCGAGAAGTCCAGGTTCGAAATCGCGAGTTGCGAAGAGTTCACGGCCGGAAGATTGACGTTCGTGGTGGCGCCTTGATTCGGGCCCGACTGAACGACCAGCGCCGAATTCTGCGTGTTGGCCGCGGTCGCGGCCTGAATTTGAATGGTGGCCGTCGTTCCGACGTCGGCTGCCGTGAAGTTCCCGACGTTGATGTTGACGTTCTCAAGGCCGCTGATCGTGCCGCCGGGTCCAACTGCGGCGCTTTGCACGCTTTGGCCGCTCGCATTGTCGTACAGCGTCGCAACCGCGACCGGGTTGCCATTAGCATCGGTTGTGATCTGCACTTGAAT
>JAFAIW010000270.1 GCA_019236495.1 Vulcanimicrobiota bacterium
AGTGCGCGCGCGGCCGCACTTTCGGCGGTATTAGCGAACCGCGCCGCGCCGTGCGCCATCGTCAACGTCAAAGGCGAGCTGTACCACATCGACCCGCACTTGAAGGAACTGCGCAATCACGATGTCGGAAAGGAACAATGGTGGCGAGATAACGGCTCCATTCAACTCAAGAACGGCGACCGCTACAAGATGGCGGTCTCCCGGCTGCAAGACGGACTCACCCTGGTGACGTTCGAGGCGACCGGCCACAAATAAGGTATGGTTCGCCAAAAACGTGGAAAAGTAACGGCAGAGGGGTTCGCCGTCTTTTTGCGATGCTGGCACATTACAGCCGGCTGATCGACCGGAGCCCGACCGCCGCCTTCCTGTCGAATGCGGCGCAAGGCATCGTTCATGCCAACGCCGCCGCTCGCGAGTGGACGGACGACTTCGTGCAGGCCGACCAATTGCGAGACGCGGCGGCGTCGTGCGCGCGGACGATGCGTGCAACGACCCAAAACGTGTTGCGCGGCAGTTTTCTCCTGCTTCCGCTCCTCGATGAAACCGGCAACGCTTCGTACGTCTTGGGCATCGAAGGACGCGACCTCGCCGATGCACCCGTTCTGTTGCACGAGCTGCACGAAAATGCCCGGCACTTCTCGCAAATCGTCCACTCACTCACCCAAGTCGTGCTCACCGCGACACCTGCCGGGGAGTTCGATTATGGAAGCCGGCGCTGGTTTCAAATCATGGGGATTTCATCGCCGGAGGTGAGCGTCGCGAAAACGTTGCGGCAAGCCACTGAAGGCACGGATTTTTCGCAGCGGTGGTCCGAGGGCGTGCAGCGCGGGGAGCGATTTACGTTCGAGGTGCCCCTCCGAACGCTTCGTGGTACGCGCTGGTACGAAGTGCGCGCGACGCCGTCCATGGCGGAGCATCGGTTGCGCAAGTGGATCGTCACGCTCGACGACGTCCACGACGCCGTTCAGACGCGATTTGCGCTCACCGCGACGCGCAAACGCTTGCAAGTCTTGGCCGACATCGGGTCGATTCTGCTCGATGCGGCGCCCGCCGACGACGATATGATCCGCCGGGTGTTGCGCACGGCGGCCGCCGCCATCGACGCCATTTGGCTCGCCGCCTTTCCACTCGACGGGCGGCGCATGGTCGTGGCAAACCCGAGCGACGCGCGCATGTTCTCGCGCGCGCTCGACGCGCTACGCGATCAGCGCGGTGCTACCGCGAGCTTGCGCCAATGGAATAGCGAGGCGCCGCGGCCGGTGCTCGAAGTTCCGATGGACGTCGGGCGCACGGGGCCATACGGCTTAGCACTGGTGGGCACACCTGGCGGCGTGCCGTTCAACGAAGCAGACGTTGCCTTTTTCATCGACGTCGCAAACCGCATCAGCGCGGCGCTGCGCAATCGTGCCGCGTACCATCAGCAAGAGCGCATCGCAAGCGCGTTGCAAGTCGCAATGCTGCCGCTCGCACTGCCGCAACCTCGCGGCATCGCGTTCGACGTTTCTTACCGCGCAGCCGAATCGGAGGCGCTGGTCGGGGGCGATTGGTACGACGCGTTCGAGCTCGCCGACGGCCGCGTCGCGTTTTCCATCGGCGACGTCGCGGGCCACGGCCTTGAGGCCGCCGTCGTGATGGGGCGCGTGCGGGAAACGATACGGGTCGGCGCCATGCAGGGGATGCCGCCGGGCGAGGTTTTGGCGCTTGCCAATATCGGCATCATCACCTCCGGCCAAGGCATCGTCAGTGCGTTTATCGGGTACCTTGACCCGTTGACGCTCGATCTCGAATACGCGGCCGCCGGACACGCGCCGCCCTTTGTGGTGCAACGCGACGGTACCGTTGGGGCTCTCCGCTTCGGTGAAGCAATTCTGGGCGCAATCGACGAGCCGTATTATCGTACTCACGGCATGCGACTCAAAGAAGACACCGCGATCGTGTTGTACACAGATGGGCTGATCGAATTTTCGCACGACGTCGTCTCCGGCGAGTTGCGGCTGCGCAACGTGCTTTCCGACTGGGGAAAGGATGGCTTCGCCGACCCCGCCTCGGTGCTTTCGAATCGCGTGCTCGACGGCGATGCCGCACACGACGATATCGCCCTACTGGTCGTTCGTTTGAAACCGGTCGGGCAGATCGAGGCCAACGTTCCCGCGGTGCCGCTCAGCTCGCAGCGCGCTCGGGCGGCGATCTCGCGCGTGCTTGCGGGCGCACCGCTCGGCGACCGGAGCTCGGATTTTCTGCTCGCGATGTGCGAAGCCGTCAACAATGCGATCGAACACGGCTCGCTCTCGGCACGCGACACCGTGCGGTTTTCCGTGTCGTGGGACGCCGCCGGTGCGCGAGGCTCCGTTCATAGCCGCGGCGCGTGGCTTCGCAAGCCCCCAAACATCGACCGCGGCCGCGGGTTGTTCTTGATGCGCGCCCTGACCGATCGCGTCGATATTTCCTTCGACGGCGGCGGCACGTGCGTCAATCTCTTTCTGGCGCAGCCCGCACTAACGGGCGCCTTACACGCCTGACACAGAACGCAGGCCGACGACGTTTCCGTTCGCGTCTTTGACCGTCGCAACGCGCATCCCGCCGCCGACGGGCGTGATGGCTTGCTCCGCTTGCCATCCGGCATCGAGCAATTCTTGCAGGCGTCCTTCGAGATCGTCGACGTCCCAATACGCCACTGCCCCGGCACTCTGCGTTCCCGCGAGACCGATCTCGAGATCGTCGACGCGAAACCCGACGTAATAGGGTGCGTCGGCATATGGCTCCGTGCCGAGCAGAACGGCAAAAAGCTTCTTCGCAGCGGCGATGTCGCCGGCGGGATAGAGGAGCAGCGTCGGTTTCACGTTGGTGAGGCCTCCTTTTTCGATTCTGCGTGAATTGGATAGCGAGCTGCGAATTCTTGTGGCACATTCCCAGCATGAAGCATTTGATCGCGCCCCTGGTTCTGGCGGTCCTCGCGGCGAGTGCGGGAGCATATGCGCAGCAGTCACCCTCGGCGCAAGCGAAAGTCGCGCAAATTCGCGAGGCGATGGCGCTCAACAAACAGGCGCTCAGCCACTATACGTGGGAGCAACAAGAAACGGTCAGCGTCAACGGCGACGTCAAAAAGCAAATGCTGTACTCGGTGCAGATCGGCGCGAACGGGCAGCAAGTCAAAACCGATATTTCACAGAGTCCCTCACAGTCGGGACGCAAGTTCGGTATCCGCCATCGCATCACGGAAGACTACGAAAACTATGCGAAGTCGATCGGCGCACTCGCGCAAAGCTACGTGCAAGCCGATCCGGCGGTGCTCAAGCAGCTCTACGCGCAGGGGAACGTGGCGGTGCGCGGCGCGGGGCCTCCCGGGGTGGTGCAGCTGGTGATCCACAACTACGTCAAGTCCGGCGATTTCGTCACGATCGACTTCGATCGAAACGCAAAGCGCTTACTGAGCCTGAATATCTCGAGCTACCTGAGCGATCCGACCGACGTCGTAACGATTGCCGCGCAGTTCGATAAGCTACCGGACGGGACGGGGCACGTCTCGACGGTGAACATCAACGGGCAAAGCAAAAACATGCAAATCACCCAGGAGAATCTGGACTACCAGGCGCGCTAATTCAGGCTTGGTTCGAGTTTGAGATCGGCGAAGATGAACTCGCCGAAGAGAATCGGCGTCGCATCCGGTGGACGCAATTCGACGGTGCTGGCGAAGAGCTCGTCTCCGGTGGAGATATACTTCCCGAGGTAGTTCAGGAGTTGCAGCGTCTCGAGCTCGGTATTGATGATCCACACCCGCGGGCCGAGCCGCGCCCACGGGAACTGCTTCATGGCCGTCGAGAACCGCGACGAATCGGCTTCGTCGGCGACGTCGATCGGGCTATAGACCACCATGTACTGCATTGCAAGGTCAGCATAGCACGCACGAATTCGTCGCGTTAGCCGCGTCACGTTAGAATTTCTTATGGTCGCAGTAAGGATCGCTGAACAGAGTAAAGCGCCCGTAATAGGACGGTGCATACTTGGGAAAGACGTTGCAAATGGGTGCCAAGAGCCTCAAGAGCCTACGCGAGGCGGCGGCCGGATGCCGCCGTTGCGATCTCTACAAGTATGCGACGCAGACGGTGTTCGGTGAGGGCGCCGCGCATGCGGCGTTACTGTTCGTGGGCGAGCAGCCCGGAGATTCCGAAGACAAAGCCGGCCGTCCCTTCGTCGGGCCGGCTGGAACGCTCTTGCGCAACGCAATGGCCGAAGCCGGCATCGATCCGGCGAAAACCTACATCACCAACGCCGTCAAACACTTCAAGTTCGTGGTACGCGGGAAACGGCGCATCCATAGCAAGCCGCGCATCATCGAGATCAAGGCTTGCCGGCCGTGGCTCGAAGCCGAAATCGAGCGTGTCCGGCCCAAGCTGGTGGTGGCCCTCGGCGCAACGGCGGCGCAAAGCTTGCTCGGGAGCGAATTTCGCCTGACGAAAATGCGCCGGCGGGTGGTTCCCTCGGCGTTCGGGCCTCCAGTGGTGGCGACCGTCCATCCGTCGTCGATTCTGCGGGCTCCCGGTAGCGACGCGCGTCACGCCGAACTCACCGCGTTCATAGGAGATTTGCGTCATATTGCGGGGTTGATCGCATAAAGGAAGAGCCACCCTTCGACAAGCTCAGGGTGACACCGTCGTCAGTGCGACACCGTCGTCAGCGGGACACTTTGAATGTGTCGAGCATTTCGCGCAAGAGCGCACGTTCGTGCTCGAGGCGCGCGTTTTCGGCACGTAGCTCGTCGGCCTCCGCTTGCAACGCTTTCGCACGGAGCCGTTCGTATGCGGCGGTGGCGGATTCGACGAGCCGTTCGAGCGTGCGCCGTTCGTCGGGATCGATCGCTTCGCCGCCGCGATGCCCCCCGTAGAGAACGAATCCAATCAACCCGTGCCGCACCACGAACGGCATCGCGAGAATCGGGTGTTCCAGCCCGTGCGGGACGTCGTGACGCGGCCAGCGCACCGTCAAGAGATCGATCGTTGCCAGTTCGGCGCTCAAGTTCACGATCAGGTGGTCGTCGTGTCCGAGCATCTGCACCTGGCGATCGTCCCAACCCTGATCGAACGCGCGCGCGAAAGCGCCGTCGTTGAGACGAAAGACCGCGCCCGATGCGAGGTCGAGCGCATCGCACGCTTCGATGACCAGGGCTTCGTCGATGAAGCGCTCGTTTTCGGCGTGCGAGAGCGTGCGGCCGGTACGCTCCAAACGGGCTTCCGCCAAATGCCTGCGCCGGAAAAGTACGCGATCGACGAAGTGATCGACGCGCGAATGCAACGAGTTCATCCAGACCCCGAATGCCAGCGCCGCGCCCGCTTCAAGCACGTACGCGATTCCGAGGTGTTCTAGGAACTTTCCGGAGAGGAAGTCGATCAGGGCGAACGTTCCGACGACGAGCGAAGTCAACACCGTGTACACCAGCGTCCGGCTCACGACGAACGACACGTCGATCACGCGGTGACGGATCACGCCATGCGCGACCGCAACGGCGAGCGCCAGCGCCGCCGCGTCGATCGCCCAGTTGCCGATATCTTGCCAAATGCCGGCGGTGAAATACGTGTTGTAAGCATCGCTCGCCGCCAAACAAGCCAGCAACACCGTGAAGGTAACCAGCACGGGCAAGATGCGCTGGCGATCGCTACCGTGGGTCAGTTGGTACGTGGCGGCCAGCGAGACGAGCGCGATCACCGCGATGAGTGGAGCAATGACTTGCAACGCGATCAGCAGTGCGCCGGGCGGTGGAACGGGCGACAGCAACACCAGGGCGTCGAGCGCGAGGATCAACGCCGTGACGGTCGCGCCGATCGGCACGGCGAGTCGATCGACGATCGCGAGCGGGCCGTGCGGACGATCCTTCGGAAAACGGCTCATGAACATCAGGATGC
>JAFAIW010000002.1 GCA_019236495.1 Vulcanimicrobiota bacterium
CATCCCGTCGCCGTTGAGACGGCGCAGCAGGTCCCACAACTCGAGCCGGAGCTCCACGTCGACACCGGCCGTCGGCTCGTCGAGAATCAAAAGCTTCGGAGAGTGGATCAAGGCACGCGCCAGCGTGAGACGCCGTTTCATTCCGCCCGAGAGTTTCATGTACTCCTGTCGCGCTTTGCTCGCAAGCCCAAAGCTCTCCAGCAAAAGGTCGGCGCGCTCCGAGACGTCGCGCGGCCGCAAGCCGAAGTAACCCGCCGCAAAGATCAGGACGTCGCGAATCGAGAGGTAGCGATCGAAGTTGTATTCTTGCGGAGCAAGCCCGATGAGCGGCCGGGCGCGCCGCCAATCGCGCACGACGTCGTAACCGAACACGCGAATGCTGCCCGAATTGAGTTTCGCGAGCCCGACGATTGCGTTGATGGTGGTGGTTTTCCCGGCGCCGTTCGGCCCCAGGAAACCGAAGAATTCCCCCGCCGAGACGCGCAGCGAAATATCGTCTACGGCCGTGAACGAGCCATACCGTTTGACGATGTGCGAGATTTCGAGCGCGGGCGCGCCGTTTACGGAATGAGGTTCGATAATTGCTTGTACCGGTGGCGACGGAGCACGCCGATGTGCTCCACATGTCCTGGAATCCCGGAATCGCGCAGTTGAGTTGCAACTTTCTTCACGTCGAACGCCACGCGGCGGTGCTTGATTTCCCAACCGTCGCGCCGTTGCGTCAAGATCGCATAGCCGGCGCGCGGATCCCCGTCCTTGGGAAGGCCGGCGGAGGCCACGTTGACCAGCACCTTTCCGCGCCATAGCCGCACGTAGGGAAGGTGCAGGTGGCCGAACGCAATCACCGCCGCACTTTCGGACGCGACCAACCGCTCGACGTCGGCATCTTCCGCGTCCGGCCATAAGTGCTCGTCGTCGCTCGTCGGGTTCGCGTGCACCACGACGAGCTCGTGCGGCGGCTCCCCGAACCGCAACGAAAACGGCAGATCCGACAGCCACTGCACGAGCTTCTCGCCGAGTTGCGACCGCTGCCAGCCGATTTGCTCCGCTTCGCTTTCATCGCGTGCAGCCGTCTCGCCGGTTCCGATGTACCGGTCGGTGTTGCCGCGCACGCACTGCGCGTCCAACTCGATCAGCCGCTGCAGGACCTTCTTGGGCTTCGGGCCGTCCATGCAGTAGTCGCCGCCGCCGACGATTGCGTCTGCGCCGCCTTGGGCGCGAAGATCGGCTAAACAGGCATCCAGTCCCACGAGATTACCGTGGACGTCGGAAAAGATTGCGATACGCATGAAGGACTACCGTCTGTTCGCCCGTGAACAGCCTCCTCATTCCGCCGCGTGCGAGGGAACGTGCTGAATCGAGTCTCCTCCGTCCAAGCCCAGGGCCTCATGGAAACGCTCCAGGCCAAAGGGCTCTTGCCGTCCTCGGGAAGCCTCAGCTCCGAGATTCTGAACGGTCTTGGGCTCTCAGATGCCCAAAAGGGCGAGGTCGCGACGATCCTGGCGAAATTCGCCACGCAAACGGGCGGCGCTGCACCGACGCAAGCGCAAGATCAATCTCTCATCTCGCAAGTCAATGCACTGCTCACGCCGGCGCAGCAGCAGCTTCTTGCGCAAGCCTTGGCGGCAAGCGCGCAGTCGTCGCAGTCTGCGCCTTCGAGCGATTTCAACTTGCTCACCGGCAACACCAGTAGCGCACCGGGACAGCAGAGCAACTTACTCGATTACGTCACGGAAAATGCGGATGCCGACGACGGGACGTTCTTCACGCCGCAACCGATCAGCGTTCCCTGGAACTTCGGCCCTACCCCGAACGCTTGAGGGCCAGCACCAGGTTCGACGGAACGATTCCGACCTTCGTGAACTCGTAGAGATCGATCGCTTCGACAGCGATCCCGCGGCGCTGCATTGCGAGCAGTGAGGTTCGAAAGCGCATCTCTGCCAGCACGCGCCGTTCGCCGAGCGGGAGGACGCCGGCGGAGAATTCCTCTCCAAGATCGACCTCGATCGTGCTGAACGAATCGAATGCCTCCGCTGCAACGCGATTGGGCGAGATCGCAACCGTGCCCGCCGCAACGACGTTCGCAACCGCGCGCAACGAACGCGCTTCCGGTGCGAGCGCTACCTCGACGACGTCGTAACCGTTCGAACGCGCGATCGCCCCAAAGCCCGCTCTGCCGGTCTCGTTCGAGCGGCGCGAGATCCCCACGAAGGCCGTCCTCCCCGCCAGCAGGACGTCCGAGCCGTCGAGGAAGCCGGGCGGAGCCAAATGTCCCAGAATCGGCACGTCCAGGTCCGCGAAGAATGCTTCGAGCCGTTCGACTTCAGGAAAACGTGCCAGGTTCGACGGACGCATCATGCAGGCGCCGCTTTCGAAGACCACCGCCAAATCGGCCACCGCGACGGCCGCCGGCGCATCGCCGGCCGGTTCCACAACCGCCACCTCGACCCCGAAATACTGCAGCGTCTTGACGAGGATTTGGTGCTGCTCCAGCGCCCGCCCGAAGATCGCGCCGGGCTCACCGGGCAGGGGCGCAAGCGCCTCGATGGCCGGCGTGGGGGGAACGACGAGCGCTGCGCGCAGCGTCCCGCCGGGCGCCGCAATCAAGCGCGGACCGAGTGCCGGCCGGCTCACCGCCTCACCACCGCGAGCGCTTGCGCGTAGAGCGCGGCCTGCTCCGCGTGGTAGGCCGCTGGGGCGAGCTCGTCGCGGTGCGCCGACAAACGATCCGCCGCCCGCGAAAAGCCGATAAGCGCCGCGGAGCGCTCGGCGTCCGCATCCGGACCGCTTTGATCGGTCTGCATCAGTAAGTCCGCGATGCGATTACCCTCAGCGCTTGCGGTTTGCACCGGGACGGCGATTTTAGCGTACGGTCTCGCATCGGGGACGTCGGAGAAGTAGTCGTTCATATCGGTCGCCAGCAGATCTCCAAGCGACAGCGCCGGGAGTCCGAGCAATTCTTCTTCCGTCTTCAAGAGGCTGACGGTCGAAATGTGCGCGCGCCCAAGATAGTGGCGCTTCGCAAACGGCGAAACGACGACCGCGTACGAGCGATGCTCGTCGATGTGATCGCGCGTCGATTGTGCGTCATCGGGCGTTATGAAAATCGCCATCGAATTCCAACTCGGGAGGTGGCTCAAGTATTCGACGATCATGCCGAGGGCGCGATCGCCGTCCGCGACTTCTTCGGGAAGGGCGGGAATGTTCGGTCCCCTGCCGCCGTGGTCCGCGGGCAACCAGACGTACGTGAAGGCCGGTTCGCTTCCCGCTTTGACGAGGGCGCCGTAATCGCGAATGAATTCTTGCGCTCGCCGCACGTCGCGAATGCGCAAATTCCAGCCCGGATAGTCGAGATCGACGTGTCCGCTCAATGCCAACGGGGCCGGAACGTCGAGGTAAAACAGGCCCCCGAGTCCGCTGGTCTGCGCCGACTGATCCGCGACGCCGCCAAAATGCGGATCGTCTTTGACGGGATCTTCGTCACTGCCCTCGTCGTACCCGGAAACGCGCACGAGATCGCCGTAATCGCGATACGATATTCCGGAATTCTGCAAGGAATTGAAAATATAGCCTGCGCGCGGATAATCTTCCGGATCCTCGTTCTTGTTCACGAGCGGACGGCGGCCGCCCTTGACGAGCAATGTGCGCTCGGTATACAGCGACGCAATGCCGGCCGCGGCGTATTGGTGACCCGCGTCCGATTCTTCGGCGTCGGCATATTCGTTGACGGCAAGCCCGAATTCGCGAGCCAGCGCATGAAGATTCGGCGTTACGGTTTGCCCGAATGAAACGAGCTGCGGATCGCCCTCTCCGTACGGATTGCCCTGGGCATCGGTGAGATCTCCCAACATGGAGTCGTACGTTTTGTTCTCTTCGAGAATGAACACGACGTGCTTGATTCCCGAGCTGGCTTGCAGCGAGCGCAGGGGCGGCACCAGGGCGTTGCCGGCGGCGGGTGCTGCGGTGCGCAGGTAGCGCAGCGCGCTGAGCGTGGTCTTCGGCACGTCGACGTGACGCAGATCGATTCGTTGAAGTGTCGCCCAAATGTCGTTCGAATCGAGATCGTTCTGCAAGATGCGCCCGTCGGTTGCGGTGGTATACGGAGGGCCGCCTTGGAAGCCGCGATCCTCACCGTAACCTTTCGCATTCGCGACGAAGAGATACCGGTTATCTGCCGAGACCGCCAGCGCGCTCGGATACCATCCCGTCGGGATAAGTCCGATGCGATGCAAGTGGGCCGGAGATCGCGCATCGACGAGCGCGACCGCATTGATACCGGCCAGCGCGACGTACATCACTTTTCCATCGGCGCTCAGCGCGATGCCTGACGGCTGCGTTCCGTACGGCGCCTTGTCGAACAGCCGCAATTGCAAGCCTCCGATAACGCGCGGCGTACCGCCGAGCGCGACGGTCGCAATACGGTCGACGTTTGCCATCGCGACGTACGCGTATTTGCCGTCGGGCGTGGTGGCGATCGCATTCGGATGCGCGCCGCCGACCGCGTGGGTTCCGTCCGGAGGACGATCCATTTCGAGCGGCGTGGCCGTTCCGCTCAAGTCACCGTTCGGCGCGACCGGCACGAGGGAAAGCGATGATGCGCGGTCCGGCTGCGGCGCCGTATTGGCAAATGCCGGAACGCGAACCGGCGCCGGAAGGTTCGCGTAACGCATCAGGCCCTCGTCGGTTACCGCAATCGTTTTTCCGGCGACGGCAACGCCGAAAGGAAAGAAACCCACCCGAACGGTGCGCAGCAGCTGACGGTGCGTCACGTCGATGGCGGAAACGGAATTTGCCAGCTCGTTGACGACGTACGCAACCTTGTGGTTTTGGGAAAGGGCGATCGTGGCCGGAAACGCGTGATTCTGATCCGCAAATTTCTCGTCGATCGGCCCGGGTACCGCGATCGGCGTAGCTTCCGGCGTCAGGACGCCGGCCGCGGAGAGATCGAAAACGCGGACGACGTTGGTCGGCCCTTCCGACGCCAACACGACGGTCTTCGCCGCATTCGCCGGATCGCGCAAGGCTACCACGCCGACGAAAAACGCTTCGCCCGTGTCGGCAGGATACACGCTCGCGACGCGCATGGTCTTCGTGTCGACGACCGTCAGCGAAAACGCGCCGACGACGCGCGGATCCCGCGCGTTGTGCGCCGTCAGCTCGCGTTCGCTACTGTTGGAAACGATCGCGTAGCGGCCGCCGGGCGCGAGCGCGACGCCGAGCGCATTCATTCCAACCGGAACGCTCGTGCCGACCGGTGCGAGGATGCGTCCCGAAGGCAAGATGCCGGCAAACGGCGCAACGCTCGACGGCCCCGCCGGCCGCGTTCCGGCCGGAGCGGAAAACGTTTCGAGCGCGACGGCCGGCGCCGCCAAGAGTGCAAGGAGAAGGCCTGACGCTACAATACGCGCGATACGTTGCATCCCCGCGTCGTTACGAATGCTCGCTCGAAGGCCCCTGCTACGTCGAAGCTGCAGCCGGCGCGTTGGTGGCTCCGGCGCGCTGGAGCGCGCGAGCGACGCGTCGCACGCCTTCCCGTGCTTCCCGCTCCGGAAGGTTACCAAACGACAGGCGGATCGCCGGCGGACCGGTGCGCGTTGGATAGAACGGATCGGCCGGCATGACCAAAACCCCTTCGCGCGCGCACTCCTCGAATGCAGCTCGCGTCGAAATACGCGGCGGTAAGGGCAACCATACGTTGACGCCCGCCGAGGGAGGGCGGACTCCGGCCCACGGAAGATCTTCGGTCAACGCCTCCATGAACGCATCGCGCCGGTCGCGATACAAGGTGCGCGCCGCGCGCACGTGACGCGCGTACGACGGGGACGTCATGAATCGCCACAAAGCCCGCTGAATGAGCGTCGACGTAAAGACGTCTGCTCGCACCTTTGCGAGCTCGAGTGCGTCGTTCAGCGTACCGCGGCAGTAAAGATAGCCGATGCGCAGCGCGGGGAAGATCGACTTGGATAAACTCTCCAAGAGAATGACGCGGCCGTCCGTATCGAAAGACGCCAGCGGCGGCGGCGCGGCGGCATCGTACGTGAGTTGCCAGCCGGTTTGATCTTCGAGAATCACCACGTCGTAGCGGCGCGCGAGCGCGACGATTTGTTTGGCGCGTCGCTGCGGGAGAACGGCTCCGGTTGGGTTTTGCGCGATCGGATTCAAGTAGAACAACCGAGGCCGGTATTCGGAGAAGACGCGCTCGACGTCGTCAACGCGCACTCCGTCTACGTCGCCCTGGACTTCGACGTACGTAACGCCGCGCGCATCGAACACGCCTAAGGTACCGGCATAGGCGGGGCTCTCCGCGGCCACGACGCTGCGCTGTTCCAGCACGACGTTTGCAACGAGATCGGCGGCTTGCTGCGCACCCGAGCACACGACAATCTCGTTTTGCGACGCATTACAGCCGCGCGTCCGCAAGAGCCCGGCGAGCGTTTCGCAAAGGTCGCGATCGCCCGTGGTCGAGCGATATTGCATCGATTCGGGAGGGTCGTCGAGCAACGTACGATGCATTGCGCGCCCGAAATCGTGCAGCGGAAACGTTTCGGGAGCGGGATGGCCGGCTGCCAAGGTAATCGCACCCGGAACGGTCGCACGGGTCAATTGCTCGAGGACGCCTTCCATCCGCTCGGCGCGAGCAAAGCGCCCGACATCGGGTTCCCATCGGCGGGCAAACTCCGCGTTGTGCGCCGGCGCCTCGGAGACGAAGGTTCCTTTGCCGACGCGCGAGGTGACGCGTCCGCGCGCCGCGACCAGGTCGTAAGCTTGCGACACGGTGACCAGCGCACAATCGAGTTGCTCCGCCAAATCGCGCATCGCGGGAAGACGATCGCCGGGACGCAAGCGTTCGCTCTCGACCGCTTCCACGAGCTGATCCGCAATTTGGACGTAGAGAGGCCTGCGGTCGTTCGGATCGAGGCCGATGTCGAGCTTAGGGCTTCTGGTCGAGCCGGTATCCAATCCCACGAACGCTGGCAATCTCCAGCGGAGCCTCCACTTCGGAGAGTTTCTTGCGAAGCGCCGCGATGTGCACGTCGACCACGCGCGTCGGAACGCCTGAGACGTCGTTCCAAACGTGCTCCAAGATTTGCGCGCGCGTGAGCAAACGACCCTCGGCTTCGGCCAAGTACCACAGCAGCCGGAATTCCAGCGCGGTCAGCGTGACCGTCTGCTCGCCGTTGTTCAGCGTATGAAAATCGCGGACGAGCTTCGTCGTGCCCACTTGCAGCACGCCGTCCGTCCCGCGCGCCGTATATTTCTCGCGACGCCGCAAAAATGAGGCGACGCGCGCAACCAGCTCGTTTCCGGAGAAGGGCTTCGTGATGTAGTCGTCCGCCCCTAAGCCCAGCCCCAAAAGCACGTCCTGCTCGCGCGAATGGCCGCTCACCATCAAAATGAAGGCATTGTTCGTGCCGGCGAGCGTCGTGCAGACGTCCAGACCTGAGATGTCGGGCAAGCCGACGTCGAGGATGACGACATCCGGGCGAAACGTGTCGGCAAGCTCCAAACCGTCGGCGCCTGTGGCGGCGACTTTAACCTCGTAATCTGCGCGCTCGAGAACGGTTTGTTCGAGTTTTGCGACGTCGTCGTCGTCTTCGATGACCAAGATCCGTGCTTTAGCCAACGATGCTCTCCTGTTCGGGCCTCACGAGAGGACGGCCAAATCTTCGCCCTCACTCAACACGAGCGTTCTGCGCGAAATTCCTTCTTCCACCGCGGCTTGCGCCACCGCGCGCGCCACTGCGTCGACCACCCTCGTGTCAAAGACGCTGGGAATAATGTATTCCGGGCTGCGTTCGTCGTCGCCTACGATGGACGCGATCGCACGCGCCGCGGCCATCTTCATCTTTTCACTGATGCGGCGCGCCCGGCAGTCGAGCGCCCCGCGAAAGATGCCCGGAAACGCCAGCAGGTTGTTGACCTGATTCGGAAAATCCGAGCGGCCCGTCGCCATGACGGCAACGTGCGGCGCCGCGACGTCGGGCATGATTTCGGGGGTTGGATTTGCCATCGCGAAGACGATCGGATCGCGGCCCATCGCCTGCAGATCCTCGGGTTGCAAAATGCCCGGGGCCGAGACGCCGATGAAAACGTCCGCGCCGCGTAGCACTTCATGCAACGACCCGCGTTTGTTCTCGCGATTGGTGTGCTGCGCGAGCCAGCGCCAATGTGCGTTCTCGTAACGATCTTCGCGATTGATCGCCCCGGCACGATCCACGGGAATGACGTCGCGAGCCCCCGCCTCCAGCAACATCTTGATGGTGGCGGTGCCGGCCGCGCCGCTCCCGGCAACGACGACGGTCAAATCTTCCACGCGCTTCCCGACGACCTGCGCCGCGTTGAGCAACGCAGCCAGGATGACGACGGCGGTGCCATGCTGATCGTCGTGCATCACCGGAATATCCAGCGCTTCGATCAGCCGCCGTTCGACTTCGAAGCAGCGCGGCGCGGAGATGTCTTCCAAGTTGATTCCGCCGAAAACGGGCGCGATGCGCACCACCGTATCGACGATCTCTTCGACGTCTTTCGTATCGAGGCAAATCGGAAACGCATCGATATTGGCGAACTGCTTGAAGAGCATCGCCTTGCCTTCCATCACGGAAAGGGCACCGAGCGGGC
>JAFAIW010000115.1 GCA_019236495.1 Vulcanimicrobiota bacterium
CCTCCTTGATCAGACTAATTCGGCCGCGTGGGCCCGACGTTTCGGTTAAGGTTTCTAGGTAGGTCGGGCAACTTTGCAAGCAGAGTCCGCATCGGATACAGCGGTTGTAGACCTCCTCGATCATTGCGATGCTTTTTCTCGACTCAATGGAGGACGCCTTGGCTGAACTGACGACCAACGAATACGTCTTGAGCACGGAGGCGAAACTCAAGAACTTCGTTCGAGAGGTCTTGGAAAAAGTCGGCGTCGAGCGGAGTGCCGCCGAAATCGTCGGCGACGTGCTGGTCGCAGCCGACGAACGCGGCGTCGAATCGCATGGAGTAGCTCGGCTGGAAAGCTATTACGTTTCGCGTATCCGCTCCGGTAAGCTCAATCCGAAACCCAACTATCATGTCGCGCGCGAGACCGAAACTACGGTCGTCTATGATGCCGACAATGGGCTGGGACATCCGGTCGGGAAGCTCGCCATGGAAGCCGTTATCGAAAAGGCCCGAAAACACGGCTCAGCTTTCGGCGCGGTGCGGAATTCGAATCATTTCGGAATCGCCGGGTACTACGCCATGCTTGCCCTGCCGCACGACATGATTGGAATGGCATCGACGAACTCCGTGCGATACGGCGCGCCGACCTACGGCAAAGAAGTGATGCTCGGGACGAATCCGCTCGCATTCGCGATTCCCGCAAATAAAGAACCGGCGTTCGTCCTCGACTTCGCAACGACCACGGTTCCGCGCGGCAAACTCGAAGTTTACAAACGCAAGGAGAAGCGGCTCGCGGAGGGCTGGGCGATCGACGAGGCCGGCAATCCGACGACGGATCCCGACGCAGCATTGCGCGGCGCGCTCTTGCCGCTTGGCGGCTTTGGGGTGGAACACGGCGGCCACAAGGGATACGGACTCGGATTGCTCGTCGATATCTTGTGCGGCGTCCTGAGCGGCGGCGCGTTCGGAACCGGCATTCCGACGATGAAGGAAGCGAAGGAAGGCGCCATTTCGCACTGGTTCGGCGCGTTTCGAATCGACGGTTTCCGCGATCCGGCAGCGTTCAAAAGCGACATGGACCGGGAGCTTCGCGCCTTTAAAGACAGCCCGCGAGCTCCAGGACAGAACCGCATCTACGTCGCCGGTGAAATCGAGCACGAGTTGACGCTCGCTCACCGGAAAAACGGCGTTCCGGTCCACTACAAAGTGTGGGACGGCCTGCAGAAGCTGGCGGCCGATTTGCAGATCCCGTTCGACCTGGCTCGGTAGCTTCGAGAGGTACGGGCGGGGAGGGGACGCGAAGGGCGCGGCTGCATGGTCCACGTGAACGTGGCGTCTCCGGCCGGTGCCTACACCGTCGGAAGCACGTCGTTTTTCCGCTACATCGTTCGCCTCGGAGAGATCGGGTTATCGCTCGACTCCGTCGATCGTGCATCGGTCGAACTGCTTGCGGCGATTCCGCACGCATTCTTCGACGATGAAGTGAGCTACGGCCATGGATGGCGCATCGTTCCGCCCGCGTCGCTCGAAGATTGGCCCGTTCTCGAAGCGACGCCGCAGCGTTTACGCGAAGCCCTGCAAACCGCCCGCCGCATTCTTTGGGAAAACGCCGGTCCGGTGGGCGTCAGCGCGGGCGAGATCGTAACGATAGAAGAAGAACTCGATCGCGTGTTCGGCGTTCTACAGCAAGCCGAAATCGCCGGATTCCCCGTTAACGTCAGCTACGTCTCTTAGCGCGATCGCGCGGATCCCACTCGCGGGACCCTCGGGCGAGCCGGTCGATTTCGCGCGCACGATTCATTCGCACGGGTGCGCGTCGCTGCCGCCGGCCCGCATCGTCGATCGCGACACCTACGAGGTGACGCTGCGCATTGGAGACGAGACGGTTCCCCTCCAACTGAGCAACGGTCGTGACGTTCTGGAAGTGCGCGCCGCGAAAAAACTTCCGCGCTCGATGGTTACGCGCGTGACCGGAATCGTACGTCGCATGTTCTGTTTGGACGACGACTACGGCACGTTCTACGCCGCGATCGCGCGCGACCCGCAGCTTGCGTGGGCGACCGCCGGCGCCGGCCGGATGCTGCGCAGCCCCACCGTTTTCGAAGACGTCGTGAAGACGCTGTGCACGACGAACTGCGCGTGGTCGGGAACGCAGCGAATGATCGCGGCGCTCGTCGCGCAAGCCGGCGGCGCGTTTCCCACGCCGGCGCGGATGGCAGAATTGCCGTCGCGTTTTTATCGCGACGTCGCTCGTGCCGGCTACCGCGGCGCGTACTTGCGCGACCTCGCGGGCGACGTCGCATCCGGCCGGCTCGACCTGGAAAGATTGTTGCCGGCGGGCGGCTTGCGGGACGACGAAGTTCGCGAACGCCTCCTGTCGATCGACGGAATCGGACCGTACGCCGCCGCCCACGTCATGATGTTGCTGGGGAGGCACGGCAGCTTGATTCTCGACTCATGGACGCGCCCGACCTACCTGCGCCGCAGCGGCAGCAAGCGAGCCTCCGATCGCACCATCGAGCGGCGCTTCGCACGGTTTGGGGCGTTTGCGGGCTTGGCGTTCTGGCTCTTCCTGACACACGATTGGCTGGAGGAGGAGGGAGGGAACCTCTAATCGCCCGCCTTCCCGGTCGATGACTGAAGAGTAAGGACGATGACCAAGGACAGCCCCCGGACCCGAGAGCGCGATCGCGAGATCGTCCGGCAAACGGCGGAGCTCCTTTCTTCGGGAGTTTCGCTTTCCGAACTATTCGAGCGTTTGTGCGCCCTCTTGGCGCGATTCGTTGACGCCTCCGTAGTCTTCGTGGCGATTGCCGAGCCCGAGGGCATCTTCATCGAGCATGCCTACGACCACGGCGTAAGCCGGCGCGACATGCACCGCCGGATCAACGAGCGGTCGCAAACGATGCGGGTGATGCGCACGGGGCAGTCGATTCTGCTGCACTCGCAGATGGACTTGCAGGGCCCGGTCATTCCGTTCCATCTCGATGCTCGCCATGAAGACGATAGCAACAGCGCGATTTTCGTGCCGCTGCGTTTCGGTTCTCGAACGATCGGCGTGCTCTCCATACAAACGACGGAATCGAGCGCGTACGGGGATGACGAAGTTCATTTGCTCGAAACCTGCGCGCTCTATCTGGCCGTCGCCGTGCACGCAGACTTGATCCAAGCCGAAAAAGAGCACTTCGAGCACGCGGCCACCTCGGATGCGCTGACGCGCGTGGCGAACAGGCGGCTTTTCGACGAACGGATGAATTCGGAATGGCGGCGGGCGTCGCGCGACGGATCGCCCCTCACCTTGGTCTTGCTCGACGTCGATTGGTTCAAGGCTTTCAACGATTCATACGGACATCTCGCGGGCGATGCGTGTCTCAAGCAAATCGCCAGCGCGGCACGAGCCTGCGTCACCCGTGACACCGATACGTTTGCTCGTTACGGCGGCGAGGAATTCGCGGCGATCTTGGCGGCAACCGATTTGGAAGGCGGCATCGCGGTGGCGGAGCGGATGCGGCTTGCAATCGCCGCGCTGGATATTCCGCACGTGAGTGCGCCGATCGGTATCGTCACGGCGAGCTTCGGAGTGGCGACCAGCACCACGCTCAATGGGACCCCGGAAGTGCTCTTTCGGACGGCCGACCGGGCATTGTATGCCGCGAAAACCGGCGGCCGTAACACGGTGGTCGGCGAACGTCTGGCCGACGACAGCGCGCGCCCCGTGCGGCGCACGACGAGCGGTAACCTGCGCACGGTCACGACGAGTTTTCTGGGCCGCAAGGACGAGCTCGCGGACTTGATGCACCTGCTCGCAACGAAGCAACAGGTCACCGTCACAGGTCCCGCCGGCGTCGGCAAGACCCGTACCGCGGCCATTGCCGGGCAGCGCACGCTGCATACCTTCTTGGAAGGCGTGTGGATGTTCGAGCTGTCGTCCATTCGCGAAGCGCGCTTTCTCGACTCGTTCGTTTTGACGACGCTCGGTGTCGTCGAGCGCCCGCACATGACCGCGCGCGAGGCACTCCAGACGGAAGTCCGCAAGATGAACGCATTGATGATTTTCGATAATTGCGATCATCTCCGCGAAGCCGTTGCGTCGCTCTTAAGCGATCTGGAGGGAACGCCGGGAGTCACGTTGTTGGCGACCAGCCGCGAACCGCTGGGCCTCGCGAATGAGCGTGTTTTTGAATTACATCCCATGATCGCCGCCGACGCGGTCGAGCTGTTCGAAACGCGAGCGCGGGCGGCGTTACCGGCTTTCGAAATAATGCCGCACAACGAGGAGCTCGTGCGCCGGTTGTGCGAGCGGCTCGATCGGCTGCCGCTGGCAATCGAACTCGCCGCGCCCCGCGTGAAGTCGATGACGCTGGAATCGATCGCGGCCGGGTTGAGCGAGCGCTTTCGCGGCGCAATGGCGGCCGGCTCCCAAGGTGAGCCGCGCCCGGACGCGCTCCGCGCCCTCCTTGAATGGACCTTCGAATTGCTCGATCCGTCCGCGCAATACTTGTTGGAGAGTCTCGACGTTTTCGCCGGCTCGTTCGACGGCGATGCGGTGCGCGATATCTGTTCGAGCGCGGCGTTGGAACCGTGGGACGTGCTGCCCGTTTTGGACGAGCTGATTCGCAAGAATTTTGTGGTGGCGGAGCGCAGCGAAACGCGCGAACGGTATCGACTGCTTGAGGCGACGCGCGAATTTGCGGCTGAACGCTTGCAAAAACGCGACGACCGCCCGGCCTTACTGCGACGGCACGCGCGATACTTTCGCGCATTCGCGCAACGCGCCGCCGAAGAATTGGAAGGCGAGCGGGTCGAGGAAAGTTTGGCGCAGGTTCGCGGCGAGTGGGAAAACATTCGCACCGGACTGGCGCGCGCGCTCGACGGTCTCGATTTTTCGACCGGCCGCTCCATCGTGCTGGCACTCCGGCGGTATTGGGCGGAAGCGGGCGCGTGGCTCGAAGGACAATATTGGATCGAGCGGGCGCTGGGCGGCGAAGGCGCGGCCGACGCGCGCGAGCGCGTCGAGTTGCTGTACGCGGCCGCGCTCATGGCGCATGCCAAGGGCGACGCGGTGCGTCTCGAGCGGCTGGCGCTGGAGTTGTTGCAGCTTTACGACGCCCTCGGCGACGTTCACGGGACGGCGAAGGCGCAGAACGCGCTCGGAAATGCGAAGCTCGCGCTGGGCGACGGAGACTCCGCCGCGCAACTCTACGGCTCGGCGCTGGAAAACTACCGCCTTGCGGGAGACCGCCGCGGCGTTGCGGTGGCGCTGATGAACCTGGGTTCGCTTGCGGCCGACATGAATCTCGATTTCAGCGGCGCGAAGCGACTTTTCGAAGAGAGCCTTGCGATCTTCCGCGAGCTCGGCACATCGGTGAACGTGGGCGTGGTCTTAGCGAACCTGGGCGAAATCGCCGGACACGACGGCGACCTCGAAAGTGCGCTCGAATACGGCCACGAGAGCCTGGCAATATTCGAACGCCTGGGAAATCAAACGCAAGCCGCGTGGCAACTCGTCAACATCGCTCATTTCCGGGCGTTGCGTCGCGAATTCGTTTTTTCGGCCGGGGCATTGCGCGCCGCGTACGAGAAATTGCGCGAACACCAAAATGTCGGCCACCTCTCGGCCTATTTCGAAACGTGGTTCCTGGTGGCGTGTGACGTCGGCGAATGGGAGGCCGCGGCACGTTTGGGCGGGTTCTTGGAGCGCTATCGCGAGAGCAATCACGTCCCCCGTCTTCCAAGCGCGTTGCCGTGGTACGAACCCGCCTTGGAGCAACTGGGCCGCCATTTCCCGGCGCCCGACCTGGCGCGGCGTTGGCACGAGGGTGCGGCGCTCGCGCTCGCCGAGGCCAACGCGCTCACGGAACAGGTCGAGGAGCGGGTGACCCTCAACTCGTAGCGAATTCTCCGGGCCTTCGACGACCGCGCTCTTTGTGAGCGCGGCGCTGATGCGTCACCTTCCTGAGGGCGGAGGAGAAAAACGATGAGACTGGTGACTCGTGCGGACCTCGACGGTTTGACTTCGGCAATTCTGTTGCAAGAGGTGGAGAAGATCGACGAAGTCGACTTCGCGCACCCTAAAGACGTGCAAGACGGGAAGGTCAATTTGAGCAAGGACGACATCCTTGCCAACCTGCCTTTCGACGAGCGCGTCGGGTTGTGGTTCGACCATCACTTGAGCCAATCTGATGCGTCGTGGAATCCGAATATGAAAGGTGCGTACGAAATCGCACCGAGTGCCGCGCGCGTT
>JAFAIW010000218.1 GCA_019236495.1 Vulcanimicrobiota bacterium
GCGATGCGAAACGCGGCCTCGAGCGAAGGTGAGTATTTTCCGGCCTCGATGGCGGCAATCGTCTGGCGCGTAACGCCGATGCGTTGACCGAGTTCGCTTTGCGACATTTCACCGTTTTGGAAGCGAAGCGCGCGGATGCGGTTGAAAATGGCTCCTTCGGTCATGTCTGGCGGCGATAACTCGTGACGGCGACGCCGTAGTGCACGACTTCCGCGGCAACGATGGACGCGACAGCCGCGTTGACGATCGACCAGCCGTTGGCGTTGAAGGGCATGACGCACCCGACCACGATCATGCAGCCAATCAGTACGTAATAAGCGGCGCCGATGGAGCGCTGCGAAATAGCGCGGTCGCGTTCGTCGGGCGGCAAGCGATCGACCGCCGGCGTTCGCCAGGTCAGAACGAGGCGGCCCATCCCGAGGACGAAGGCTTGCGCCAGTGCGGCTGCGGCGAACAGCTCGATCCGCCGAAGGTCGGTTCCGGCCACGCCGGCGAGCGGCTCGGCCGCCGCGATTGCGAAATAGGGGCCGAAGGTCAGGGCCAGCGCGAGCAGCGACAGCCACGCGGTCTTCTCTCGGTAGGGCACGGTGTGAAATCTCCTTGAAGCAGGCCGGTAATGATGTTAAGTATTGTATACATCATGTCAAATAAAGTCAACAGCTTGGAACGGCAGGTTCTTCTTGGCCTCCCCCGCTATAATCAGAGTAGTGGGGGCGTCCAAATGGGGCGCCTTTCCAGTCCCTAAGAGCGACGTGAGATGCGAATCAAATACGAGGTATCGGCCGGCGGTCTCGTGCTGCGGCGGCGTGAATCGACGTATGACGCCCTGCTGATCGGGCGCGGCACCCCGCGGATTTGGTCGCTTCCCAAGGGGCACGTCGAACCCAAAGAATCGCACGAGCAAGCCGCCCTTCGCGAAGTCCGCGAGGAGACGGGCTGCTGGGCGGAGCTGGTAACCAAGCTCTCCGACATTACGTATTGGTTTTACATCAATCGCGCCAAGCACAAAAAATCCGTGACCTTCTATTTGATGCGCTATCTCTCCGGAGATACGGCCAATCACGACCACGAAGTCGACGAAGCCGCCTGGTTTGAAATTGCGGCCGCAAAGCGTGCGCTCAAATACGTGAACGAGAAACGCTTGGTCGATTTGGCGGTGGATTATCTCACGGCGAATCCGACCGTTTTCGGCGATCTTCCGATCGTCGCAAGGACTGCCGAGCAGCGCACGAGTTGAGTCTGGGCGCAGCGGAAGAAAACGCCTGCCGCGTCAGCCTTCCGGTCTTCGACGGTCCGCTGGACCTCTTGCTCCACCTGGTCAAGGAGCGCGAGCTCGACATCGCGACGGTGCCTCTCGCGACCGTCGCCCAGCAGTATTTCGAATACATCTCTTTGATGGAATCTCTCGACGTCGAGCTCGCAGCGGAGTATCTGGTGATCGCGGCGACGCTCGTGTTCATCAAATCGCGCTCCCTGCTGCCGGCGATTCCGAGCGAGTTCGCCGACGAATCGGAAGAGACGCCGGAAGAAGCCGAAGAACGGCTTCGCGCGCGACTGATCGCCTATTCGAAGTACCGGGACGTCGGCGAGCACCTGCGCGAGCGGCGGCTCGAAGCGATGTCGTTTTTCTATCGCGATGCCGGCGATCCGGCGAGCGAACTGCGGCAGCGCTATCGTGTCGACCCGCAGCGCTTGACGAACGCTTTTCTCGTCATGCTGAAAAACGCCAGACCCGAACGGCGAACCATTGCGCGCGAACGTGTTTCCCTGCTGGCGCAAATGGACTACATCATGCGAAAGATCCGCGAGCAGGGCGAAGTGATGTTCTCGGCGCTCTGTCACGAACTGGGGCGCGAGTCGATCATCGTGACGTTTCTGGCGATTTTGGAGTTGATTCGCCGAAACCGCATCGGATTCGACCAGCCCGAAAATTTTGAGGATATTCGGCTCTTTCGTATGCCCGCACGACAGGAAGCTTCGTGAAATCGCACGACAAAAACCCCGACCAAGAGGCATTGGAAGAAGCGGTCGATCGCCTTGCGCGTTCCGTCGAAGCGCTGCTCTTCGTCGCGGGCGAAGCACTTTCAATCAAAGAGCTCGCGAAACTGACGAAAGCCACCGAGATCGAAATTGGGGCGACGCTGCAACGGATCGAATCCGACTTCGCCGATCGCGGCGTCGTGTTGCGTCAGGTTGCGGGCGGATATCGCTTCGCGAGCGCGCCCTCCGAACGCGAATTGGTGGAAGCCTACCTCTTGCCGCCCCGCACGAGTCTCTCGACGCCCGCACTCGAGACGCTGGCGATCATCGCTTACCTTCAGCCGGTCACCAAGAGCGAGATCGAATCAATTCGCGGCGTCTCCGCCGAGAGCGTCGTGACGACGTTGCTGGAGCGTTCGCTCATCGAAGAAGCCGGACGCAAAGACGTCGTCGGCCGGCCCATGCTCTACAAGACGACCGCGGAATTTTTGGAATCGTTTGGTTTACGCAGCCTTGACGATCTTCCGGAAATGCAACTGGAGTCGGGTCAACCGCTCGAACTCGATTTATTGACGGCTGCGGTGACGGGGCAAGCAGCCGAGCAAGCGCCGGTTCAAGAATCGGTCAACGCCGGAGGCCTTGCTTCCGTCGGTGCCGATAATCCAAAGCGAATATGAATAGCCCGGCGACCGCGCTCCCCGAAAGCGAATTCGGAAAGTACGTCTACAGCGCGGAACTCTTCGAAACGATTGAGGCGTGCGGCATCGGGCCGGGAGCGTCGGTGCTCGACTTGGGGTGCGGGGTCGGATTCGCGAGCGAACATTTCGTGCGAAGCGGCTGTAAGGTGATCGGGGTCGATCAGTCCGAGGCTGCGCTTCAACAGGCGCGCGAGAGGCTTCCCGCGGCGAAATGGCATCAAGCTCCCGTCGAAAAGCTGCCGCTGCGACCCGCCACGGTGGATTTGGTCGTCTGCGGGCAAGCGTTCCACTATTTCGACCGCACCAAAGCGATGAACGAAGTGTTGCGCGTGCTGAAGCCCGGCGGCCACGTCGCCATATGGTGGAAGGCGCTGGCCAACGACGACCCCATACGCCTGAAGAAGCAAGCGCTGCTCCAAGAGTTCGGAGCCGCGGAGCCGACGAGCGGCCTGACGTCAGGATTTCGCGAATTTTTTGCCGCCCCGTTCGCCGACCACAAGGTGCGGGTGCTGCGCTGGCAACTGCTGATGCCGCTCGATCGCTACCTTGCGTTCGAGCGAACGAATTGGGAACAGGCCGGTGCTTTCGGCCCCAACGTCGATGAGTTTTTCTCACGGCTCTCGAGGGCGCTGCGGGTGGAGGTCGGAAAACAGTCGACGATACCGCTCAACTACATCCAAATGCTGTATCTCGGAACGAAGTAGAGGTTGCGTCTCGGCCTTCACGTCCGGACGCGGGGCGGATACGCCGTTGCAATCGAACATGCAGTTCGTGCCGGATGCACCGCGATACAGATCTTTTCCGCGAACCCCCGCTCGTATCGTACGTCGGACATCGATGCGGAAGCGCTCGCGACGTTTCGTACGTTACGGCGAGAGGCGGGCTTGGACCCGGCCGTCATTCATACGTCCTACCTGATCAATCTCGCAAGTGACGACGAGAAGATCGCCGCGGGCTCGGTACGGTTACTGCGCAAAGAGCTGGAGGTCGCGGCCGCCGGCGAGATTCGGTACGTCAACACCCATCTTGGATCGTATGGAACGCGACCTCGTCACGAAGGATTTGCGAACGCGTGCCGCCTGCTCGAAAATGCGCTCGACGGTATTCCGCCGGGAGTAGAGCTTGTGCTGGAGAATTCCGCGGGGGCCGGGCAGCTTTGCGGCGGAACGCTCGACGAACTCGGAGACTTCATCAAAACGCTCGGACATCCGCAGCTCGGAATCTGCATCGACACCGCGCACGCATGGGCTGCCGGGTATGAGATCAACACGCAGCGAGGCGTCGACGGCTTTCTCTACGAAGCCGCGGAAAAAATCGGGCTCGATCGCATCCGGATGTTCCACTTCAACGATACGCAAGTACCGCTCGGTGGAAATCGCGACCGCCACTATCACATCGGCGAAGGGAACATCGGCTTTGAAGGGTTTCGCGCGCTTGCCGCACGGCCCGAATTGCACGATCGTACCGCAATCCTCGAAACTCCGGGCGACGATGCCGACGACATTCGCAATATGCAAACGATCCGCGCAATTTTCAAGGGAGTGGGAGCTGCGGTATGAGCGACGCGGCTTCGCGCTATCTCGAATTGTTGAAGGCCTGTCTCATGGACGAGATCTACGACCCCGAGCATCGCGACGTCCTGGCCGAAGACCGGGAGTGGCCGCGGCGCGCGCACACGATGCTGGGGCGGGAGCGCCTCGACAACATTCAGGCATGCATTGAATCCGTGCTCGAGGACGGCGTGGAAGGGGATCTGATCGAAACGGGCGTGTGGCGTGGCGGCGCGACGATCTTCATGCGGGGCGTCCTCGAGGCGCGCGGCGATGCCGCCCGCACGGTGTGGGTCGCCGATTCCTTTCAAGGACTGCCTGCGCCGGATACGCAGAACTTTCCGGCGGACGCGGCCGACGCACACTTCACGCGTCCGGAGCTGGCCGTTTCGGTGGACGAAGTCAAGGCGAATTTTGCGCGCTACGGACTGCTCGACGATCGCGTCATTTTCGTCGAAGGGTGGTTCCGCGAAACGCTGCCCGCCCTCCCGGTGGAAAAATTGGCGGTTCTTCGTCTCGACGGCGACATGTACGAATCGACCCGCGTTGCTTTGGATGCGCTTTATCCCAAACTGCAACCCGGCGGCTATATCATCGTCGACGACTATCGTTCGATTCCCGGATGCTTCAAAGCCGTCAACGACTATCGCGCGGAGCAACACATACGCGAACCGTTCGTCGTCGTCGATTGGACGGCGGTGTGCTGGAGGCGCGAACCGAACGGCTGATGATCGCGCACTTCGACGTCGATGCGTTTTACGCGAGCGTCGCGGTACGTGAGGATCCTTCGCTGCGCGGAAAACCGGTCGCGGTGGCGGGACGCAGCCGGCGTGCCGTCGTTCTCACGGCCTCGTATGAAGCGCGCCCTTACGGCGTGCGCTCGGCGATGCCGCTCTATCGTGCGCTCGAGGCCTGTCCCGAGTTGATCGTCGTTCCACCTGCGTACGAACTGTATCGCACGCTCTCGCGAGCGATTTTCGACGTTCTCGGGGACGGACAACGCCCGGTCGAGGCGCTCTCGCTCGACGAGGCCTTCGTCGACCTCGGATCCGCGGACGTACGTGAGGCCGAAGCCATCGCACAATCGGCCCGCACGCGCGTGCGGCGGGAAATCGGTTTGACGATCAGTGCCGGTGTTTCACAGGCGAAGATGGTTGCGAAGATCGCGTCCGATCTCTGCAAACCCGACGGTTTTGCGCTCGTCGAGCCGGGAACCGAGGCGGCATTTCTCGCGGCGCTGCCTGCCGGGCGATTGTGGGGCATCGGTCCTAAAACGGTGCGCCGCTTGAACGCTCGCGGCATCGAGACGATCGGACAAATCGCCGCGCTCGAAGACGGGGCGCTGCACGCAATTTTCGGCGCATGGGGAACGGAAGTGCGCGAGCTGGCGCGCGGCATCGACCGCCGCGGCGTCGAGCCGGAACGCGAAGCGAAATCAATTTCCACCGAGGAAACCTTCGAATACGACATCGGCGACGAAGCGCAGCTGATCGACGTCCTGCGCGCGCAAGCGGACGAACTGGCGCAGAAGCTGGAGCGCGAAGGGTTGTTTGCCGGAACGGTCGGCGTCAAGATCAAACGCAGCGATTTCACTACCGTCGGACGGCAGACGCACCTCGAACAACCCGCTTGCGACGCGGGCGCAATCTTCGAAGCGAGCTCGTTTTGTTTGAAACGCGCACAGCTGCGTGGCGCGCCGGTGCGGCTGTTGGGAACGCGGTGCGCCGACTTCGTTACCCGGATCGCCGAGCAGCAGCGCCTGTTCTAGCGCCACCTTTCAAATGCGATCCCAAACCCACACGCCGTCGGCGCCCGCCGGTGCGTTTGCGGCCGCAACCAAAGCACGGCCGCGGGGCGTGAGGGGTGCGCACATCAGCAACGCATCCTTTCGGCGCCGCACCGAACCACGAGGCAAAAGCGCGCGTGCGGTTCGCGGCGGCACCCACCCGGTGATGCGGCGTAAATCGCCTGCCGCGTTGCGAAGCATCGGAGGAATGGCCGCACGCGCCGCGCCGTCGAGCCAGCCGAACTCTTCGAGGACGAACGCGTCGCGGACCACGTCGCGACGCCCCGCAACGTACGCGCATGCGTCCGCGCCGCGGCGAAGCACGAGCGCGATCGGCTGGCCGCGCGCATGCGCCGAATCGTGCGTCGTGCGCACGCGAATCCAGTCCCAGACGTCGGGCGGTCGCAACATTCCCCATGCCGTGTCCGCGGACGTCGCCGCGTAAGCGCGCTCGATGCCGGGCCAATCGCGCGGCTCGAGCGTTTCGACCGCTATGCGTGCCGGCGGCAGGGCGTCGGCGCGAAAGGAAAGCACCCGCGAGGGAAACTCTGCAAAGCCAAGCTCTCGATAGAAGTGCGGCCCGATATCGGAAAAGAGGTAGACGAGATCGGAGCCTTCAGCTCGCGCAAAATCGAGCACCATCCCGAGCATCGCGCTTCCGTAGCCGCGCCCGCGTTGCTCCGGCGCGGTAAACACCGCACCGATTCCCACCGCAGGCAGCGGTGCTCCATCGAGATGAAACGTTCGCCGGTACTGCTTGCATGAAGAGAGGAGCGTGCCGCCCTCCCATAGCCCGGTGAATCGGAAGTTCTCCTTTCCGTAGTCGCTGGCGGCGATTTCTTGCGTTTGTGCGGCGTACGTCGAGAAATCTCGGGCGCCGGCCCAGAGAGGAGCGGTGAGCGGCAAGACCTCGCGCGCGTAACGCTCGGGCGAGAGCGAACGCAAGCGAATCACGAAAGGTTGCGCGCTCCCGCGAGCCCGGCTTTTTGCAATTCGTTCAAGAATTCGGGTGCCGCGACGCCACGCGTCGCCCGTTCGCCGGCGGTGACCAGCAACGTTCGTGTCGCGCGGCGCATCGCGTAAGCAAAAGCTCGCCGCTCCTCGCGATTGTACGCATCGCGAGTCTTGGTGCGATACATGTAGTACGTGAACTTGGCGGTACGCGCTGCGCGCGCTTCACCAACATTTTCCTTCGCGATCATCCCAAGGCTTGGGCTGAACAGAAATGCATCGGGCACGTAATATCGGGGAAAGGACCCCGCTTGCGCGCCGGCAATCGTGACGTGTTCGAACGCGTGACCGCGCACCGCGTCGAGGCTGAACAGCCGGACGGCATCGTCGTCACCTTCCGGTTCGCAGCTTTCAAAATCCGAGACGGCCCGGCTTTCGGCGTATGCGAGAAAGTCACCGAGCGTTGCCGCGGGGCGCTCTTTCGCGAACGCTTCGATGCGTGCAAGAAGGCGTTGCAGGTAACGGAGTTGACTGCGGGCGCGTGCGCTCCCCGGCGCGCCCGCGGCGGCCAGGCCGTCGGCGAACACGCGCGTTGCGAGGCCTCGCAGGCTCGCCGTGGCACACAGCTCGACCCACCGCGCGCGCGTCGCGCGAAATTCGGACACGCGCGCTCGTGCGAAATCGGAGAGACGCGCGTCCTGATCGCCCCGCACGACGTTCCAGCCCAATCGTACGTCGCGCATCCGATCCCAGGAGCCGCTGTGTTCGAGTTCCTCTTCCAACTCGGTGAAGAGCGTGGTTTGCCCCGTGTCGGGTTCGGCACACAGGGTCGCGAGCGAGGCGTCGGAGAGCCCGAGCCACCGTCCCGACAACGTTCGCAAGAGCCACTCGTGCCGGAAGGGGTCGTAGACGTTCCACAACAATGCCAGCGCGTCGCAGACGTCGGGCACCGTGAAGAGATTGAGGTCGCCGGCGACCTCGACGTCGATGCCCCGGTTCAGCATGGCGTCTTCGTAAATACGCGCGTGCTGTACCGAACGCAGTACGACGGCAACCTCGCGCGGCCGTGCGCCGGCTTTCAAAAGCGCCGCAACGTGTTCGGCAATGAAGCTCGCTTCGGCGGAGCGATTGGGCGCGCGAAACAGCGTGATGCCGTTCGCCTGCGCAAGGGCAGCGTCGCCCGGTTCCCCGAGCAACCGCCGCGCCGCAGCCTCGATCGCTTGCGGCACCCGGCCGCGGCCATCGAGCTTCACGGACGCGCCGCGCACGGCGAAAACGCGATCCGGTCTTGCTCCGGAAAACGTACCCAGCGCCGACTGTGCATCTCCGCAGAGCGTCACGCCGTTCAGCTCCGGCCCGTAAAGCGCTTCCAGAAAGAACAACGCTCCAAGCGTTAGCTCTTGCGCGTCGTCGACGAGAAGGACCGCCCGCGACTCGCGCGCACGCGCCGCAAGCGCGCCGTCCGATTTCAAAAGCGCAGTCGCCTCGGCGACGACGTCGGCGGCGGTGAATGCGCCCAGCGAGCGAGCCCCTTCGAGATATGCGCTATAAAGCTTGTGCAAGATCTTCGCCAAGTCGATTTCCCGGCGAAATTGCCGCTCGAGCTCCGCTTGGTCGACCGCGAGTGAATCGCGGTACGAGTCTTTCGTGTACGCCAGCAAATCGTAGTGCGCGAGGTTCGGCGGCTTTGCATAGAAGTGCATCGCTCCGCGTCGCGACGTCTCGAGAAATGCGTCGGGAGCGATTTGCGCGTCGCGCAACTTGCCGATCAAGCGAAATGCCGCTTCGAGGAAACGCTCCGGTGCGCGCATTCCGGGCACTTCAGGATCGAGCTGAGCTTCAAGGATTTCAGTCCATTCCATGTTCAAAAGCGGTTCGGCTAAGCGCTCGAAACGTGCCGCGGCGTCGATCTCGTCGATGAGGTCGATTCGTGGGAAGCTCAGGCGCGCGGCGTGTTCTCGAAGAAACGCGCATGCGACGTCGTGCAACGCGCTGACCTGCAGAGGGGTTTCCCCGAGGCGCGTGCTCAAGATGCGCGCGCTCGCCCTCGAGCCGGCTGCGACGACCACGCGATCGCGACCGAAGCGTTCGATGGCGCGCTCCGCGCGGGACGCGAGAGCGTCGGTTTTTCCGGAGCCGGCGGTTCCGGTAATGAAGAACAATGCCTCGAACGGCGCGTCCTCTGCCGCGCGCCGGTCGGCGGGGAGAACGCTCATCGGGCGAAGCGCTCTTCGGCCGGCGCGGGGCGAAGATTGCACGCGTTCGCGTACGCGCAGTAGCGACAGGCTTGAGGGTCGGTCGTCGGCGCAAAGTGCGCCAGCGTACCGCCCGAGAGTTCGCGCGCCAACGCAATCATGCGCGCGCGTGCGGCTTCCAGCTCGCCGATCGAGATGACGCCGCGCGTCGATCGGGCGCCCACCCCGGCGGTGGGCACGGGCACGACCTCGAGTGAAATGGGCGCTACGTCGAGCAGCGCGTCCTTCAGAGGAACGAGCGATAGCGTGGAAACGCGATCTCCCTCGGCCGTGCGGGCCCAATAGTAGAACGGCAGCTGAAACTCTTGGAAGGCACGAACGCTCTCGCGATATTCTTCGGCGGTCGTCGCAATCGAACCGGTTTTATAGTCGATGACGCTGACCGCACCGGTCGCGTCGTCGCGATCGAGCCGATCGATGTAGCCGATAAACGCGTAGCCCTCGAGCTCCATTTGCGCCGGCAGCTCGCAGCCCAATACCGTAAACGGTGCGCGCGCGGCCTGGGCGGCCAGCCAGTCCACGTAGCGCCGCCCCGTTCGCCGCGCCCGCCGGCGTTGCAATTCAAAG
>JAFAIW010000097.1 GCA_019236495.1 Vulcanimicrobiota bacterium
CATTGGGACTTGCTCGGCTACGGTTTTTGGGGCGTCGAGGAGCGTGAAAGCGGCGCGTTCATCGGCGAGGTCGGCTTTGCGGATTTTCATCGCGACATCGAGCCGTCACTCGACGGGCTGCCCGAAGTCGGTTGGGTATTTGCTTCGCACGCGCACGGTAAAGGCTATGCGACCGAGGCGATGCTGGCGGCGCTCTCGTGGGGCGAGGCGCATTTCGGGGCCGCCGCGCAATTCGCTTGCATCATTGCGCCGGAAAACGCCGCGTCGATTCGCGTAGCGGAGAAGTGCGGCTTTACCCTCGCGCACCGGACGCAGTATCACAATGAGCCGGCGCTCCTCTTTAAGCGTTAAGCGAACCGTTTCGCCATCGCGGCCGCGGCGATAAACGATGCTTCGAGCGCCGCGTCGGCTAAGTAAATCGGCGAAATGCGTTTTCTCGAGGCGTAATACACGTCGATGATGCAAAAGGAAAGCGCGGAGAGAACGGCGAGCCGAGAGGCCGCCCGCCGCGCGCCCTTACCACGGGTTGGCGCCACGAGCACGAGACCGTTTGTAACCGCGAGGAGGCCGACCATCTGGACGAGCCACCACTCCGATTTCGGTCCGGTAACGCGCTCGAAGAGGCGCCGGCTAAGAAACGGCGCGATACCCGTCGCGATGTAGTAAGCGCCCTGCATGTGAAGAACACTGCGATTCACAGCTCGGGCGGCTGGCTCACTTACTCATTCATCGCGTCGCGCAGTTCGCTGTTTTCAATCGCGTCGTCGACGTTGGGCAGCGCGCTGCGCACCACTTCGCCGCGGCGGCGATAGCGGTGCGCACGTTCGACCATCCGGTCCGCAATGGCGGCGCGTCCGGTATTCCGCGCGCGCTCGGCGGCGCGTTCGGTAAGGTCGGCTTGCTCTTCCAGGATTTGGGCGGCCGTCCAGAGCGCGGCTTCAATACTGGCGTCTTTTTCGGCATGCAACGTTTCCGGCGAAAATGCGTGCCCGACGCGACAGCGATACACGCGTAATTCGCCATCGCGTTGTTCGGCAAGCACGCCGTTGCAATCGGGACACGTGAAACGGGTCAGCTGCAACTCGCGAGATGGCAATGGGCGCACGCGCGGCCTTCCATGCGCGAATTGGAGTGCGAAGGCTTCCAGGTGTCCCGGAATGTCCCGCAGCCGCGCGACAACGGCCGCACCCGCCGCTACCGCGCTGCGTGGCATATCGGAATACAGTGCTTCGTCGGGATCTTGCACGATCGTCAAACCGCCCGACTGGCGCACGGTGGCGATTCCCGCCGCGCCGTCGTCGAGCAAGCCCGAAAGAACGACCGCGCCTCCCCGTTCGCCGAACTGTTCGGCAACCGAGCGGAACGTGACGTCGATCGAGGGGCGCGAATGATTTTCGCGAGGGGCAGTCGTGAGCATATACCGGTCGCGGTGGGCGACGAGGTGGACGTCCGCGGGACACACGACCGCGCGGCCCGCCCGGATCGGCATTCCATGGCGCGCCTTCTCAACCGGGATGCCGGAATCGGAATTCAAGATCTTCTCGAGCCGCTCGTCTTCTTCAACCGGCGATCGATGCACCACGATCGCCATCGCGAGCCCCCAATCGGAGCGCATGCGCGGTAAGAGGTGACGGAGCACCTCGATCGAGCCCGCGGAACCTCCAATTGCGACCAGCGCCGGTGCGCTCACCGAAAGCGGTCAAGGAATAGGCTCATCGCTGAAGCATACCCTCTACGATATGTCTTCAAGCGAGGCGAACGGCCCGGGCGAAGACCGCCGCGGGTTTCTCGTCGTCACCGGCTCCTCCGCGGGCGGCATCGACGCCCTGATGAGCTTCGTTCGCAACCTTCCCGACCGTCTGCCCATGCCGATTGTGGTCGCGCAACACCTCGCGCCCCAGCACGAAAGCCGCTTGAAGGAAATCCTCGCCCAGTACACGCCGCTGCGCGTTGAAACCATCGTCGACGAAGCGGTGCTGCAGGCCGGTCACATTTACATCGTCCCTCCGAATCACGACGTCGAACTCGTCGACTCGCATGCCGTCACGAAGCTTCAAGCCAAGAAGGGACCGAAGCCGTCGATCGAC
>JAFAIW010000135.1 GCA_019236495.1 Vulcanimicrobiota bacterium
CGCGGCGATCGCGTAAAAGCCTAGCGAAAATTCCACGGTGCGAACGACATTGCGAACGAACGAGCTCGTGAGATCCAAAGGCATACCGCGGTCGCGAACGACGCGAATCCCGAGCAGCCGTTTTCCGGGAGTCTGACCGTTCCAGAACGCTTCGAAAAGAATGAAGTACCCGAAATAAATCGCGAACAGAACGAACGCAACGGCCGCAATTCCGGCGGATCGCGACCAGCGCGGAACCTCGAAGGCTACTGCATTTGCCGAAAGACCTATCGCCGTCCAAAACAGCGCTACCGTGAGTCCGATTTGGATTGCGAGGTCGATCGCAATCGCCAAAAAGCGGCTGCCGAGGCCGGCAAGTTCGTAAGAAAACGCAATGCTTTCAGGCGTCCGAACGGCGATGCTTCGGTCCATAGCATGCGTTTCGACGGGCCTCCGAGAACGCTCCCCCGTGCGGGAAGCGCAATTCATAAGACAGCGTCGCCCGGCGTGGGAACGCGTGGAGGATTTGCTCGCGCGCAACGCGCGCGCGTTCCGTCATCTGAGCGGCTATGAGATCGAGGAGCTCGGGCAAAAGTACCGCGCGCTCACCTCCGATCTCGCGTACGCGCAAGGGCATCGGTTTGGCCCGGAGCTGATTCAATATCTGAATCGTTTGACGGCGCGGGCTCACGCGCTCGTGTATCGCTCCGATCACGAAACCGGTTGGTCCCGCATCAAGCGTTTCTTCGTGCAGACATTCCCCGCGGAAGTGCGCGCCGGCATCGTGCCGATCGCGCTCTGCGCCGCACTCACGGTGGCATCCGCCGTCCTGGCGTATGCATTGATCGGAGCCGACCCCGACCGCGCCCTCGCTCTTCTGCCGGACGGCATCATCCCCGAACGTATCCAGCGCAGCCTGCACGATTCGAACTTTGCATTTTCGCCGCAAGATTCGTCCGCAATGTCCGCCTTGATCATCACCAACAACGTCCGCGTCGCTTTTCTGGCCTTCGGCGGAGGGATGACGCTCGGCATCGTGACGCTTTGGATCGTCTTGACCAACGGGGTGATGCTGGGCGGCATGGCGGTTCTCTTCACGAAGGCCGGCTTCGGCCAAGATTTTTGGGCAACGATCGCGCCGCACGGCGTCATCGAATTGACGGCGATTCAAATCGCCGCGGCGGCCGGACTCATCCTCGCCGGAGCGGTACTGTTCCCCGGCAGGCTGCGCCGTGCCGACGCGCTGCGCATAGCCGGACGGCGCGCGGGCATTTTGGGTGCGGGCGTCGGCGCAATGCTCGTCGTCGCCGGAACGATCGAAGGCTTCATTTCGCCGCTGCGCTTCTCGCCGTACGTGCGCATCGCGGTCGGAATACTCACGGGGATCGCGATGCTGGCCTATTTCAGCCTCTCCGGGAGAGCCCGCCCGGCGCCGCTTACAATTGACCGCGACGTTTGATGTCGAGATACCGATCGACGAGCGACGTAACGAGGCGCTCGGCGGGAACGTCGAGCACCAGCGCTCCGAACCCGCGCAGCGTCGCACTCGTCTGCGCGCGCTCCTCCGCGAGGCCCGTCGCCACCGCAGCCCGGTAGGCGTGTTCTGCCGATTCAGAAGCGGACGCTAACGCATTCTCTACGGCTGCGTCGTTCATAAAGACGCACAGCACTAGGTGGCGCGCCGTCAACGTCCGCAACGCTGAGAGCAGCGCTCCCGAAGCCACGGGATCGAACATGTCCGTGAAAATTACGATCAAACTGCGCTTTTGCGCGCGCGTTCTGACCCACGAAAAAGCTCGCTCGTAATCGGACTCTTCGAAGCGAGCGGGCACGTCGTAAAGCATTTCCGCAAGCTCCGCAACTGCGGCGCGTGCCGGCCGCGGCGGCGCGGCGGCGATCACCGAATTGGCGAACGCCAGCAGGCCGATCTTGTCGTCGGAGAGCGAAGCAATCGAAGTCAGGGAGAGGGCCGCGGCCACAGCATAATCGAGCTTTCGCAACTGGCCGGCATGCGCCGACATCAACCTGCCGCAATCGAGCATGAGAATGACGTGCTGATTGCGTTCGGCTTCGAAGTCTGCAACGATCAGCTTTCCACGACGCGCCGTGGCTTTCCAATCGATGGACCGAAAGGCGTCGCCGGGGACCCAGTCGCGCAAGCTTTCGAACTCGGCGCCGATCCCCCGCGTTCGCAACCGCCGCAGCCCGGCGTCGATCGTCCGGTTGCGTGCGTGCAACTTTCCAAATCGTTCGACTTGCGAAAGATCCGGGAAAACCCGCAACGCCAAAGGACGGTCGAGAACGAACCGGCGACGCAGCAAACCCCAGGCGTTCTCGTACCACCCGTAGAGTCGCTCGAGCCGAACGTTGCCGCGTTCGAGCGGGACGAGCGCGCGGGCGGCGTCGACCGACGCACCGGCCGCCGGCGCTACGACCGACACGTCGTCGAGGTACTCGAGTTCGGCGACGGGTTCTTCAAAGAGTCCAACACGGATCGTAATCGCGGAGCGATTGGCGACGCGATAGCGCAGCGTCGCCGGCACTTGTTGCGCGAAGGGCGGCGATTCGAGGCGCTCGACGTCGATCTCTTTGAGCGCCGGGCCGGCCGCAATATCCGCAACCAGCGCCGCCCCGAGCGCGATCGCGGCGCCCGCGGCGATCCAAAGCAGCGCGGGAAAGAACGCGCCGCAAAACGTCAGCGCTGCAATCGCGAGCAACGCAAACGTGAATCGTGACGCGAACCACACGCGAAGCCGCAGCTTCACGAGGTGGCTTCGCGTGGAACCGCTGTGGTCGCAAGCAGCTCGCTCACGACCCCTCGGCCGGTCAATCCGTCGATTTCGGCGTGGGGATGCACGATGAGCCGGTGCGCGAGAACGAAGGGCGCGACGCGCTTGACGTCGTCGGGCAGAACGTAGTCGCGCCCCTCCAGCGTCGCGGCCGCCTGCGCGCAAACGAGCATCGCCTGTGCCGCGCGCGGGCTCGCTCCGAGAACCAAACGCTTCGAGCTCCGCGTTGCGCCGACGAGATCCAAAACGTACGAACGGACGGGCAGCGAACACGTTACCGCGCGAACGTTTCGTTGCGCTTCGAGAATCCATTCGGCATCCGCGATCGGACGAATGCCGGAATTTTCGAGCGAGCGAGCGTCGAAGCCCGCAGCGGTACGCTCGAGCAAATCGAGCTCTTCTTCGCGCGACGGATACGACGAGGAAACCTTCAACAAAAACCGGTCGAGTTGCGCTTCGGGCAGCGGATACGTCCCCTCGTATTCGATCGGGTTTTGCGTCGCACAAACGAAAAACGGCTCCGGCAGTGGAAGCGGGACGCCGTCGATCGTCACGCGCCCTTCCTCCATGGCTTCCAGCAGAGCCGCTTGGGTCTTCGGAGGCGTGCGGTTGATTTCGTCGGCCAGCACGACGTTGGCAAAAATCGGACCGCGTCTCGTGCTGAAATCGGCCGTCTTCGGGTTGAACACCGTCGTTCCCGTGATGTCGGACGGCATCAAATCCGGCGTAAACTGAATCCGGCGGAATTCCATGCCGAGCAGCACCGCAAATGCGCGGACCGCCAATGTTTTCCCGGTGCCGGGAACGCCTTCGACGAGCAAGTTGCCGCGCGCCAAGAGCGCGCACTGCAACCCGAAGCCGATCTCCTCGTTGCCGACGATGACGCGTTCGAATGCGACGCGAAACCGCTGCGCAATCTCCGTAACGCCGATCACCATTAGCCCTCTCTCATTTGACCGCTCAAATGCGCGGCTCGTACCAAATCCGCGCGCGAAGGTTGCACCAGCTGACGCAAACGCGAGAGCTCCGCACGCGCCTCGAGATCGGTTGCCGAGTCGGTTCGCACGACCGCGACGGCCGTGTCGCGCATCGCTTCGTTGGTGAGAAGGCGCAAGGCGGTTGCGGTTGCGCCGGCTCTTCGATAGAGGCCCGCCAGCGCCGCGATATAGGCAGCAGAGTCGGGATCTTTCGTGCGACGCAGGCTCACCGGCGGAGCTTCCCGGAGCGCCTGACCGACGGCCGTCAGCGCAATCGCGAAACCGGCAAGCGCGATTGCAATTCGAACGGGGATGGGAAGTGCGGCCCACGCACCACTCGAGCGCATGTAGCCGTGCAACGTCTCGTCGAAAGCGACGGGCGCTGGGCTTTGCGCGAACAACGCGACCGCGAATCGCGCATTTTGCGCGTTTCCGAGATGGCGATTGGAGAAGACGTCGGGATCGGTAAGGACGATCATGCGTCCACGGCCGAGCGAATATTCCATCGCGACGATGCCCGCACCGGTCGCAGCGTCGGGAACCGCGCGCAGTTTTGCGGCGAACGGAAAGACGGTCGCGAAGTCGCCTTCGATGGCTCCGATGCCCGAGAATCGCCGTGCGATCGTCGCGGCATGGCGCGGCGCGCCGTCGCGCTCGACGCTGTTCGGAATGCCGAACGAATGATCGACGTCCGAACCGTAGGGCGGTGCGAGAATAACGGCTTCTCCGCCTTCACGCACGTAATCGCGGACCGCTTGCAGCTCCGCCGGAGCGAGGCCCGCCGCACCATCGGCATACTCGTACGGTGCGATTGCCATGACGAGCGTTCCGCGCGTCCCCAAAAGGTGCGCGTGGCGGTGCGTGTTGCGCGTCACGACGATGCCCTCGCGCCGGAGCAACTCGTAGAGCGCTCGATACCCGTGCTCGCCGCGATCGAAGGAGGAGTGCGTGGACGGTGCCCGCGCGCGCCGTAGCGACTCATGCGCAAACGTGAGCCCGACGAGAATTGCAAAGCACCCGAGCGCGATGAAGAATTCGAAACGAATGCGCATCACGCCGTCTCGGGAACGATCGCGCGGTAGGCATCGACCGCGCTGAGCCAGTCGCGCTCGCCCGGTTCCGAGGCACGATATAGGGCGGCTGAAACGGCGGTGGCAAGCAATTCGAACGCGCGTGAGAGCGCGCTGTGCCGCCGGTACATCTTGCCGCGCAATTCTTCGACCGTGTCGCTCGGCGCGGCGCGCAGTTCGCCGTCGCGAGCCAGCGCGCCGACTGCGGCGGAGAAGAGCAATCCGATGGCGCGACGATACGAACCCGCCATCGCGGCGTCGTTCGCACGCGCGTACAAAGCCGCCGGCTCCAGCGGTCCCGCCGCCGGAGCCGCGCGACGCGCGCCGCGACGCACGCCGCCGA
>JAFAIW010000222.1 GCA_019236495.1 Vulcanimicrobiota bacterium
CTGTCAGATCAGCGAGGTGGATGTGATTCCCGGCGATTTGCGCGGGTTTGCACCGCCGTTACTTTCCCCGTTTAGCTCCGTCGCCTCGTGGCGGCGTTCCGGAGGATCTTCGCGATGATACCTGTTGCTGCCATCGTCTCGGTTGCCGATGTTTTGAGCGCCCCATTTGTCGACAACGTCGCAGCTTCACCCGACGGCAAGGTACTGGTGTGGAAAGTCGACGCGAGCGGCGTGCGCAATCTCTACACGAACGCGGGCGGGACGATTCACGTGATGACGCGCTACGCGGTTGACGACGGACAAGATATCGACACGCCTCAGGTGCTGCCCGATAACTCTGCGGTGGTGTATCTGCATGGTGGCGTGCAAGACGAAGCCGGCGATGCCAATCCGAATCCGCTTCAGCAGATTCCGCAGCCGCAGCGGGCGATCTTCATCGTGCCGACCGCGGGCGGCGATCCCGTGCAGTTGGCCGAAGGCAACGGCGCCTATCTTTCACCGAAAGGCGATGCGGTGGCGTTCACGACCGCCGACGGGCAACTCGGCGTCGTACCGCTGACGAAGAGCGGCACCGGGTATACCGGCGGAAAGCCCGACATGCTGCCCATTCGCGGGACGGTCTCGAACCCTGCGTGGTCGCCCGACGGGACGAAGATCGCATTCACGAATGCGCGCGGCGATTATTCGTTTATCGTGATTTATTCGCCGTCGAAGCATTCCTACGTTTACGCGACGCCGGATTTCACGCAAGACGATTATGCGGCGTGGTCCGCCGATAGTTCGCGTATCGCATTCGTGCGCACGCCGGCGAAGATGATCGGCGAGACCGTATACGATTACACGACGTTCGAGTCGGCGGACGCATCGAAGACGCCGTGGTCGATCTGGGTTGCCAATGCGAACAGCGGAAGCGCGCGGCGCGTGTGGACCGCGCGTCCCGGCATGGGAGGCGCGTTTTATCCGTCGTCGAGTACCGCGCAGCTGTGGTGGATGAACGGCGATCGCGTCGCGTTTACGTGGGAAGGCGACGGATGGGCGCACGTCTACGCGGTAAGCGCCGAGGGCGGCGCGGCGACGCGTTTGACCAGCGGTCCGTTTGAGGTTGAAACAGTGGTCGAAGCGCCCGACCGCTCGCGGCTGCTGTTGGCAACGAACGAGGGTGCGCTCGACGAGCGACACATCTGGAGCGTCGGCGTCGATGGCAAACCGCGTCAGTTGACGCACGGACCTGGGAATCAATGGTTGCCCACGCCGCTGGCAAACGGCGGGCTAGCGTATGTGGACGCGTGGTATGCGGCGCCGCCGGTCTTGACGATTGCCGGCAATCCCGCAACGACGCTCGTGGCGGTTCCGGCGCCGCGCAATTATCCGCAAAGTGCAATGATTCGCCCGCGGATGATTACGTTTACCTCGCCCGATGGTTGGACGATTCACGCGCAGCTCTTCGTTCCGCCGCATGGAAAAAGAAAAATGCCGGCGATGGTGTTCGACCACGGCGGTCCGCCGCGGCAGATGCTCGGGGGCTTCCATTATATGGAGCCGTACACGCATCTGTACGAGATGAATCAGTATCTCGCGAATCACGGTTTTGTGGTGCTGTCGATCAATTACCGGCTGGGGATCATGTACGGGTACAAGTTCCGCAATCCGCCGAATGCGGGGTGGCACGGCGGTTCGGAATACAAAGACGTGCTCGCCGGGGCGCGGTGGCTGCAGAAGCAGGCGTACGTCAATCCGCAGAAGATCGGCATCTACGGTCTTTCGTACGGAGGCTTATTGACGGCGCTGGCGTTGGCGCGCAATTCCGACGTCTTCAAGGCCGGGGCCGATTTCGCGGGCGTGCACGATTGGCCGTCGTCGTTCGATCACGATTACGGCCATCCGATTGGGACGCCGGAGCAGCGGAAGATCGCGCACATGTCGACGGCGGAAGGATATCTCAGCACGTGGCGATCGCCGGTGTTCATCGAGCAGGGCGATGACGATCGCAACGTGGCGTTTACGCAGAGCGTCGATCTTGCGACCAAACTGCGGGATCGCGGCGTGACCGTTGAAACCCAAGTGTTCCCGGATGAGGCGCACGAGAATTTGGTTTGGGCGCACTTGGTCGAGCAGTACCGCACCGCGTACGCCTTCCTAGCGAGGTACTTGCAGCCTTAGTTGCCGGTGACGTAGATCGAGGTGCTGCCCGAACTCGGATAGCGAATTTTGTTGCCGGGGTACGACGCGCCGATCCCGATGCCGCCGACGGATTCATCGGTTGGGGCGAACTTCGTCGAGCAACGGCCTTTCGAAAGCGTGCACGTCACGGGCGTGAACGTGCCGGCGCCGTAATACGACGAGATGCTGAAGGTGACGTGGCCGCCCGGGTGGATGCTCGCATTGGCTAAGTCCGTCACGGTCGCAGTGCATTTCGTGGAGCCGCCGTTCCCGAAGGTCGATGGGTTGCAGGCTACGGCGGTGGCAGTGGCATCGATGTTGGTCGGGACGAACGAGATCGTGCCGCTCACGAGCGAATAGTGGTAGCTGCACGAGCGGAAGCAGTACTTGGTCTGAATGATGTAGTCGTCGGTCGTGCCGGTGACGATGCGCTCGGTGTTGACGTCCGTAGCGGTGAACGATCCGCCGACGTGGTACGTGGTTCCGACGTTGCCGAGGATGTTGGTGGTGTAGGCCTGGCTCGTCGAGAAGTTTGCTTCACCGGGCAATTGGAACGTGACCGTACCTGAAGTCGAGGCAGAGCCCGTCCCCTGGGCGTCGGTGATCGTGTAGTTGCATTGCGAGAAGCTGTAGCAGATGGTCGCGGTGCCGGTGATCGGAGCGGAGGTCGCGACTGCGAGCGGCGTGAGCTCGTCGCCGAAATCGGAGGCTTGTTGTTGCGAGACTGATTGCGGAGCCGTTTGCGGGACCGCTTGCAGCGCGCTCGTGCCTCCGCCGCCGCAGCCTGCGAGAAATGCACACAGCACAAATCCGACCCGTTGAAATAGTCGAGACGTCATCGCTCCTCCTCGCGCCCACACCGAGCGCTGCGGACCGTTTTTTGACACGCAAAGCGGCGTTCCCCTAAATGCTCGGCAAGGCGAAAAAGCGCCGGTGGATATTTGCGAATATTAAAGATGCGGTCTTTTGAATCGAGGACCGTAAGACTGATGTGGTTAACGGCCGCGGTCATGAAGAAAATCAACACAAACGAGCTCGACGAGCTCACGTGGACGTCCCCTTCCGGGAAATTTGGCGGTGCCGGTAAGCAAGTTTCGGAGGCGCTTGGCCGAGAGCGCGACTCCACGGACCTTTTGCGCCGCCACCCTTTCGATGTCGAAATTCAGCGCGTGCAACCGGGTAAAACGACTTGCCCGTATCACACTCACTCGCATCAATGGGAGTTCTACCACGTGATCTCCGGGCGCGGTTACGCGCGCCACGAAGGTGGAACGACGCAGATCGTTTCGGGCGATGCGTTCATCTTCAAGCCAGGCGAAGCGCACGCGATCGGCAACGACGGCGAGGAAGACTTAATAATCTACTGCGTCGCCGATAATCCGATCGGCGAAATGTGCTACTATCCCGACAGCAAAAAGTGGATCGTTCCCGTTCCCGCCGACTTGACTATTCGCGCCGCCGGCCCAGAGTCGCTCGATTACTACGACGGCGAAGAGTAGCTAGCCGTGGCCTCAAAAGTTTCCCGACTTCAGATTGCGGAGAAATTCCTGGCCGCCCTCTTTCACCCCAATGATCTCGGTTGCGACGCCGATGGTAGGGCGTGTATCGAAGTAGCCCACGCGCGCGATCGGCAATTGGAAACCTTGAATCTCGGGGAAACCGCTGGATTTCATATACGCGGCGGCAGAGTCGTACGCCGAATCGTCAAGAGCATACGCCACGTGCTGAACGGCATCACCGTGGCGTTCCAAAGAGTCCTGGTACATGCTTTCGCCTGAAACCGGCTGTATCAATTCGATCTGTGTGTCGCCGGCGTAACGCCTTCCGTGTCCTTTGCCGCCAGGTTTTCCATGTGCATGAAGCGGCC
>JAFAIW010000012.1 GCA_019236495.1 Vulcanimicrobiota bacterium
GAAGCCGTCGTTCCGTTCGATCGCTCTACGCCCTTCGTTCCCGCGGATCTCGAGACGGTCGTCGAAACGATGCGACGCTCGAGGGTTGCGGGACTTTCGCAGGCGTTCGACACGCTCGTAGCGCGCGGCGTGTTGGTGAAGGTGAACGATTTCATTTATCGTGGAACGCAAATCCGCATGGCGCAGGAACGCTTGCAAGGATTTTTCACGAGCGAACGCCTCATGACGATGGCGCAATTCCGCGACCTTCTCGGTACGTCGCGCAAGTACGCCGTCCCACTCTTGGAATGGTTCGACGCGCGAGGCGTCACGGTTCGCAGCGGCGATCATCGCGCGCTGCGTAAGCCGCGCGACCCCGCGGAGGCTAGTGTTTCAGCTGCACGAATCCAATGACGATTTCAACCAAGAAAAGCAGAATGACGATGAGCTCCAGAAACTCGTCGCGCGCCGCCCGCGCTTGATCGTTGAAAAAGCGGTACATGTCGCCCACGCTCGCCAGCTTTTCGTTCACTTGTTGCTGCCAGTCGGCCAAGCCGAGGCGGGCGGCCGCACCGCGATAGATGCGCGCGTAGTACGCGTCGCCGATCATCTTTAGCGCGTTACTGGACCGGTCGAGCAATTCCAGCACGTCGACGATCAAATAGCGCAGATTCGCCGCTTGATCGGCGGCTCTGCGTCCGAGCAGCGTTTGAAGAAATCCTCGCGTTGGCTTGGCCGCATAGATCACGTCGAGCTCGCGATCCAGAAGGGCGTCGTACGTCCGCAGCTCCACCAACTGCGAGTTGGCAAATTCCAGAATGTCTTCGATCGCTTCCGCGCTGTCTCGACGGTCGTAGACGAGGGCGATGTCCCACTGCACGATGGTCAAATCGTCCGCGTAATATGCGAAGCGCACGCGCAACGCTTCCTCTACCTCCGAAGGAGCGAGCGGTCCCGTTTCGCCCAGGAGCAGCTGCGCCAATTGCATGGCGTGGCGCTCCACGAAGTCCGATCCGGAAAGGGTTGGATCGGTGCGCTCGATTTCCACGATGTTGTAATCCTCGACAAGCGCGGCGTGCGGTTCGTCGAGGGCGCGTGGGATGTCGGCCTGGACGCGCTCCGCCACGTCGCGCGCCATTTGCGCGGTCTCCTCGGCCCCGCGCAACTCCGTGAGGAGCGCTTGAATGCCGTCGAGATTTCCGGAGTACGCCACCGTGAGACGCACGGAAATGACGCCGTAATCGAACAGCTTCACGCGCGGCGTCACCGTGTGGCCTCGCAACAATCGATCCGGGAGGCGCGCGATGAGCGGCGGCGCTGGAAACTGCAGGTAGGCGGGGGAGGTATGCGGTCGAAGCGGCAAAGGCGCGGCGGTGACCCCTTCGCCGGCAACCGTGGTCAGGCCGGCCAGATCGATCGTATCCGCGACGTCGAAGAGGTAGTAAAAATGCACGGCACCGCTGAGGTCCATATCGCGGGTCTTTCGACGGCGGGTCACCGATGCAACTGCCGGCCCCGCTCGTGTGGTCTTCATGAGGTGCAGCCATGAACGCAGAACGTATGACCGAACGCGTCGCGGAAGCGTTGAACGCGGCCTACACGCGCGCGCTTTCGGAACACAACACGCAAACGACACCCGAGCATTTGCTCGCGGCGATCCTCGATCAGGACCGCGGCGTCGGGGCCGATATCCTCGCGAAGGCGGGGGCCGACGTTGCGGCGTTGCGGCGCAAGACCGACGAGCTGATCGGCCGCCTTCCGCGCCTCACCGGGTCCGGCGCGGACAACGCGCACGTGACGGTCGCGCCGGAATTGTCGCGGCTCTTGGCGCAAGCCGACAGCGAAGCAACGGCATTGACCGACGAGTACGTTTCGGTGGAACATTTGCTGCTGGCGATGTCCAAGGGCACGGGCGCGGTCGGCCGGCTTTTCAAAGAATCCGGCTTGACGCACGACGCGCTGTTGCGCGCGATGCGAGAGGTGCGCGGCAACCAGCGCGTGACGTCCCAAAATCCCGAAGGCACGTATAAGAGCCTGGAACGATACGGCCGCGACCTTACGGAAGAAGCCGAACGCGGAAAGCTCGATCCGGTGATCGGGCGCGATGAAGAAATCCGACGCGTCATCCAAGTACTCTCGCGGCGCACAAAAAACAATCCGGTGCTCATCGGCGAGCCCGGCGTCGGCAAGACCGCCATCGTAGAAGGTCTCGCGCAGCGCATCGTGCGCGGGGACGTTCCCGAAGGTTTGAAGGACAAACGCGTCGTCTCGCTCGACATGGGCGCCTTGATCGCCGGCGCGAAATATCGCGGCGAGTTCGAAGAGCGGCTCAAAGCCGTACTCAAAGACGTGCAAAGCTCCGAAGGGCAGATCTTGCTCTTCGTCGACGAGCTGCACACCGTTGTCGGCGCCGGGAAGGCCGAAGGCGCAATGGATGCGGGAAATTTGCTGAAACCCATGCTGGCGCGCGGCGAGCTGCACATGATCGGCGCGACGACCCTCGACGAATACCGCAAATATATTGAAAAGGACGCCGCGCTGGAACGCCGGTTCCAGCCGGTCATGGTCGATCAGCCGTCCGTCGAAGATACGATTTCGATCTTGCGCGGGCTCAAGGAAAAGTACGAAGCGCACCACGGCGTGCGCATCAAGGATTCCGCATTGGTGGCCGCAGCCGTGCTGTCGAACCGCTACATCACCGATCGATTCTTGCCGGATAAAGCCATCGATCTCGTCGATGAAGCGGCCGCGAAGATCCGCACGGAGATCGATTCGATGCCGCAAGAGCTCGACGAAGTGTCGCGCCGGCTCATGCAGCTCGAAATCGAACGCGAAGCGTTGCGTCGAGAAAACGATGCGGCGAGCCGCGAGCGATTGAAGAAGCTCGAGACGGAGATCGAATCGTTGCGGCACGAGAAAAACACCCTGACCGAGCGCTGGCAGCTCGAGAAGGGTTCGGCCGTGAGTTTGCGCGAGATTCGCGATCGGATCGAGCAAACGAAAGTTCAGATCGAACAGGCCACGCGTCAGGCGGATTACGCCAAGGCCTCGGAACTGCAATACGGCGTGCTGCCGCAGCTCGAGAAGCAACTAAACGAGCAAGAAAAACTCGCACGCGGCGACGACGGCGCGGCGCGCCTTTCAAAGGAAGAGGTCGACGAGGAAGACATCGCCGAGGTCATCAGCCGTTGGACGGGCGTGCCCGTGACGAAACTTCTCGAGGGCGAGATGCAAAAACTGTTGCATCTTGACGACGAGCTGCACAAACGGGTCGTCGGGCAGGATGAAGCGGTGGAAGCCGTGGCGGAAGCGGTGCTGCGTTCGCGATCGGGGCTGGCCGACCCGAATCGGCCGATCGGCTCGTTCATTTTTCTCGGCCCCACCGGCGTCGGCAAGACCGAGCTGGCGCGGGCGCTCGCGGAATATCTTTTCGACGACGAACATGCGCTGATTCGGATCGACATGTCGGAGTACCAAGAAAAGCACACGGTCGCGCGGCTCTTGGGTGCACCTCCGGGATACATCGGATATGAAGAAGGCGGCCAACTGACCGAACGCGTGCGGCGTCGCCCGTATTCCGTGATTCTTTTTGATGAAATCGAAAAGGCGCATTCCGACATTTTCAACGTTTTCTTGCAGATACTCGACGACGGACGCCTCACCGACGGCCAAGGCCGGACGGTCGATTTCAAAAATACGATCGTCATCATGACGTCGAACATCGGCAGCCATCGGATTTTGGACTATACCGGCGCGTTCTCCGGGCCAGGATACGCCGTAATGCGCGCCGCCGTCTTGGACGAGTTGCGCGCGCACTTTCGGCCCGAGTTTTTGAATCGCGTCGACGAAACGATTGTCTTCCACGCGCTCACCGAGGAGGAGCTGGAAGAAATCGTGGAGATCCAGCTAGCGCGCGTGCGGTACCGGTTAGCGGAACGTCACATTACGCTGATATTAACGGATGCCGCAAAAAGGCATTTAGTGAAATCGGGGTACGATCCGGCGTACGGGGCGCGTCCGTTGAAGCGCACGATCCAGAAGGAAGTGGAAACGCCGCTGGGACGCAAGATCGTGGCGGGCGAAGTGCGCGACGGGCAAACCGTCGACGTCGACTACGACGTGGCGCGCGAACAGCTATCGTTTACCGTTTCGTCGCGCGAGCCCGTTCCGGCGTAACAGAAGCAAGAGGCAACGCGCAACGCCGCGGCGCAACAAGACGCCATGGTGCACGTGACCTACTACATGGACGTCCTCTCGTCGTGGTGTTTCATCGCCGAAGACGCGGTGGATGCGGTGCGGCGCGAATTCGGCGACAAGCTTCGTCTCGATTGGCGGATCGCGCAGTTGAATGACGGCGGCCCGATCGACGCGACCGTCGAGAAACAATTCTGGTGGTATCGCCGCACAAACCACGTTACCGGAACGCAACTAAACGCCGCGTGGCGTGAAGGGCTCAACGACTCCACGTTCGAGCCGAACCTCGTGGCCGAAGCCGCGCGCACGCTCGGGATCGTCGACGACTCGGTGCGCCGGGCGCTGTCCAACGCGGGCTTGCGCGAAGGCAGGCACGTTCAGCACCGCTACATTTCAGTGCAGATCGCCTCGCAGGTTACGGGGATTCCGGTCGAGCGGTTCGGCACGGCGATCGGCGACTACAAGACCCTGGAGCGCCTCATGGAAAGCACCATAGCTTTCCGCGCCTTGCCGGTCGAAATGGTTCCAACGTTCGTCATCTCAAACGACGTCGGCGACCGCGCCGTCTTGAGCGGCCTCTACGGGGTCGAAGCGTTAGCCGGCGTCATTCGCGAGATGGAGCACGCCTCGGCGCGCTATGAAGAATTTATGGCGAAGGAGCCGGAGCCGGCGTAACGCTGTCTTTCTCGCAGCCAACGTGCCGAGCCAGTGACACGGGCATACCGTACATTTCGGAAATGGTAGCTGCGGGTAAACATCCGCCGCCACTGCCGGTGTGCTTCCAAGCACCGGAAACGCGGTGATAGGTCCCCATCCCACCTCCCGCACCCCACCAATTGATGACCGCTACGTCCTTCCACACGATAACGCTCGAAACTGCTTCATCGTACTCACTTTGTGCGAGCCGGCGTACGGAGTCGATATCGTTTTGAGCGCCGTAGTCTCGCTGATCGATGCCGCAGTACGACAGTTCGAAGCGCTGCGAAGCGAGCCGTGAGGCGACGGCGCCCGGTGCGCCATGGGAAGTCAACATGCAATGCGAGATGCCGTGGATGTCGAGGTCGATCACTTGCCACCCAAAAGAAAAACGTTCCAGCAGCACCTCGCCGTGAAAATGGTAGCTTTCGAGGATTCCGCTTGCTTGAGCAACGGCAAAGGATTGTGAGGATCGGACGGCGGTTGCTCGGAGCGTGGGAAACGTGTTTTGCACGACCTCCGGAATCGAGGGAGTGCTTTGCGCTACCAATGCGGCTGTGAGCGCCAGGACGATCACGCGCGGGCGGCCTCGCGTTTGCGCTGGCGTAAGCGGTCCGTTTCGTTGAGCATTCGTTTGCGAATGCGAATCGACTTCGGCGTCACCTCTACGAGCTCGTCGTCGTCGATGAATTCGATCGCGCGTTCGAGCGAAAGCTCTTCGGGCGGCGCGAGCTTGATCGTTTCATCGGAACCTGCGGCGCGCATATTGGTGAGCTTCTTCGCGCGTACGACGTTGATTGCCACGTCTTTGTCGTCATTGGCGCGGCCGACCACCATGCCTTCGTAAACGTCCACGCCGGGTCCGACGAAGAAGCGCCCACGCGCTTCGAGCCCGGAGATCGCGTAAGCGGTCGTCGTTCCGGTGTCGCTCGCGACCAGCGCGCCCACGTTACGTCCCGGAAGTTCGCCCTGCCACGGTTCGTGATCGTAGTACGTGTGCGACATCACCGCGGTCCCGCGCGTCAGCGTCAGCAGCTCGCCGCGCAAACCGAAAATGGCGCGCGTCGGCATCGTATATTCCAAGCGGCGCGTGTCGCCGAGCGCAAGCATATTCGACATCGCAGCCTTGCGGCTGCCGAGCGCCTCGATGACCGCGCCCGAATATTCTTCCGCGACGTCGACCACCACGTACTCGACCGGCTCGTATTTCGCACCGTCGCGTTCGGTCACGATCACTTGCGGTTTCGAAACCGCCACCTCGTAGCCTTCGCGGCGCATCGTTTCGATCAAGATCGACAGATGAAGCTCGCCGCGTCCGCGCACCTCGAACGTATCGGCGCTTTCCGTATCGGAGACGCGCAGCGCCACGTTCGATTCGAGTTCGCGCATCAAGCGGTCGCGAATCTGCCGCGACGTTAGAAATTTTCCGTCGCGGCCGGCAAATGGCGAAGCGTTCACCGAGAAGAACATCGAGACGGTCGGCTCGTCGACCGCAACCGCGTGGATGCCTTCCGGTGCTTCGGCCGCGGCGATCGTATCGCCGATGTTCAGCCCCTCGACACCCGACACGCACACGATGTCGCCGGCGCTGGCCTCTTCCACCTCGAGGCGCTCCAAGCCGACGAACGTCAAAAGTTTGGTCAAACGCAAACCACTCTCGACCTCGCCCGCGTGCGAGACGCGCGCGATCGGCGCGCCGACGCGCGACGCCCCGCGAAACACGCGGCCGATCCCAATGCGTCCGACGTACCGATTGTGATCGATGGCCGACACCAACATTTGAAACGGCCCGTTCTCGGCCGGCGCTTCGGGAACGTGCGAGCGAATCGTTTCGAAGAGCGGTTCGAGGTCGGTGCTCGTATCGTCGAGCGCGCGCTTCGCGACGCCGAGCTTGGCGTTGGTGTATAAGACCGGAAAGTCGGCTTGTTCGTCGTTCGCGCCCAGCTCGATGAAGAGATCGAAGACTTCGTTGACGACCTGCGGCGCGCGCGCGTCTTTGCGGTCGATCTTGTTGATCACCACGATCGCGCGCAAATCCAACTCGAGGGCCTTGCGCAGAACGAAGCGGGTTTGCGGCATGACTCCTTCGGCCGCGTCCACCAGAAGCAACACGCCCTGCACCATCTGCAAGACGCGCTCGACCTCGCCGCCAAAGTCCGCGTGGCCGGGCGTATCGACGATATTGAACTTCACGTCGCCGTGCTTGACCGCGGTGTTTTTCGCGAGGATCGTGATTCCGCGCTCGCGTTCGAGTGGGTTAGAATCCATCACGCGCGTGTCGACGTGCTGCCCCTCGCGAAACACGCCGCTTTGCTTCAGCATCGCGTCGACTAAGGTCGTTTTTCCGTGATCGACGTGCGCGATGATCGCGACGTTGCGGATGTCGGGCCGGGTGTTCACCCTACGAGGCTACGGCTTCGGTATTTTCGGCGCGCGGCAGCGTGAACCAGAAGGTCGTCACCTTCCCGGGAATCGATTCGCACCCGATCGATCCCCCCATGAGCTGCGTCAATTGTGCGCTGATGTACAGGCCGAGACCAGTCGAGAAGCTGTCATCGGATTTCGAAAGGCGGCCGAAGCGCGTAAAGAGCTTCTCGCGGTCGTCCTCCGAAATGCCCGGTCCTTCGTTTTTGACCGAGAACTGAATGCGATCGTCCGCCGGCTTGATTTCGAGCGCGACGACCGAATCGGGATTCGAATACTTCGCCGCATTGGACAGCAAGTTGGTCAGAATCTGGACGACCCGGCCTTCATCGGCGCGCACCATCGGAAGCGGCGAGAGACAGACGGCGCGGAACTGTCGCTCCGGATGTTCGCTCTGCATGCGCGCGACGGATTCTTCGGCCAGCTGCAGCGCGTCGACGGCGGTGATGCGCAACGTCAGCTTTCCGGCGTCCATTCGCGAGAGCAAAAGGAAGTCTTCGAAAATACTGCTCAAACGCGCCGTGCTGCTACCCAAGACCTTCATCAGCTCGTCGCGCCGTTCGCCTTTCATTGCGTCGAAGTGCGTCTCGAGCAGCGACGTGGCGCCGCGAATGGCGGCGAGCGGCGAGCGAACCTCGTGCGCGACCATGCTGAAGAACTCATTTTGCTGGCGCGTATTTTCTTCAAGCATCCGCCGCTGCGCAACTTCGGCCGCGAACGTGCGCGAGCTCACCAGCGCGAGGCCGACGAGATTCACGAAGAGTTGCATCTCGCGCAGCATTTCACCGCTGGGTACTCGTCCGTTCAGCGGGTGATCGACCGACATATAGCCGAGCATTTCGCCGGAACGATCGGGAATGACGTGGATCAGCGTGTCGCGTTCGTGCCAGGCGTCGCGAGCGGCGCGCGGCGCGTCTTGCGGAAGATCGCCGGTATAAATGCTGCGAGCCCACGGAAATTCGCGTTCAGCGGGAATGTAGTAGCAGTTTTCCACCACTTCGTAGTCGCTGTTCAACACGGACGTGATGTCGGTGCGCGGGACGTGCTCGCCCATGCGCGCATTCACGATCTCATCCGTGAATCCGAAAAGCGCGAGGCGGAACATCTCGCCCCCGGGCTGATCGGCTGCCACGATCGTGACGTATTTAAAGCCGAACAGCTCCGCCACGCCCCGCGCGATCGACTCGAGCGCCGAAGCGAGCGATTGGGCTTGCAGAATGTCGTGCGTAATCTCCAGCAGACGCTTGAGCGTCGCGCCGTCGGGCCGGGTTTCTCGAACCGCAAACATCTCTTACATATATCGGCAGATTAGTGCGCCGCGACGCCGTCCGGCGCGATCAGCTGCGTGTTGCTCCCAAAGAGGAACTGCAGCGGCGGAACGTTGGGATTGTAGGGCGTCGGCGTTGCCGTCGGCGAGGTGCTCGGGTTGGGCGTCGGCGTGGGCGTCGGCGATGTGCTCGCCGTCGGCGTCGGCGACGGGGTCGGCAATACCGGGAAGATCGCTATGGAATTTCCGTTTCCGGAGGTTGCATTGTTCGCGGCATAAAGCCGTCCGCCGGCGTCGATGTACAGCTCGAACGGCTGCGCGAGAAGCGTATTCGATCCGACGATCGTCCGGTACGGGGTAGCATTCCCATTCGATCCCGGCGAGAAGATCGCGATGGTGTTGTTTGCGGTATTCGCGACGTAGATGTAGCCTTGCGTGTCGAGCGCGATACCCGATGGCGATGCAAGCAGAGTGTTCGAGCCGGCGATCGTGTCGAGCGGCGCGACGTTTCCGTTGCTCAGCGCCGCATACACCGTGACGCTGCTATTGCCGTTGTTCGCGACGTAGATCTTTCCGCCGCCATCGACGGCGACGCCGAGCGGCGACGAGAGCCCGGTCGAGGAGCCCGCGATCGTTTCCGAGGGCGCGACGTTTCCGTTCGAACCCGGGGCGAAGATCTCAACGCTGTCGCTGCCGCCGCCGAGCGGTCCGTTGTTGGTGACGTAAATGTTGTTCGAAGTATCGAGGGCCACGAAGTCCGGAGCGCTGAGTCCTGTCGCCGGACCCGCGATCG
>JAFAIW010000024.1 GCA_019236495.1 Vulcanimicrobiota bacterium
TCAAGAGTGAAGTTGCCTTCGATGTAACGCCCGACGGTGAAGGCAACATCGTACGGCTGGCGCTCCATCTCGCCCGGGGCTTCATTGAGGACGTTCGCAACGGGCCGTTCGCGACGGACATCGCTTGCAGTTTCCTTTCCGACGTCATCTCTGAAACGGACCGGGCGGCGATGGAACCACTAATTGTTGCGCTGCAGCGCGAGATGGTGAACAGGTCGACGGTTATCTCTCGGGCGGGAGCCGTTCCCGAGGCTCGCCCGCTTGGCGAGTGGAGCGGCGCGCTGGACGTGTATTATGGCCGCGCCGACGTCTTCGAACGCGCGCTCGGGCATACGCGGTTTGCGTTGCGAAACGGCGCTTCAGGCTCGGGCCCTGAGCTGCAAATCATTGTGAATGCCAGGTAGGAGCGGCTCCGACGCCAATGGAGTTCCGCGTGCTGTTGGACTGGCTCGCAGTTGGGATCGTCGTCATCCTTGGAATCGTGGTGATCGTGCGCGCCCTTCGGCGAGCGGCGGCACAGCCGACGGGAATGAAACTGGTCGATCAGGAGTTGCCGCACCAGCCGCTCGAGACGCGCGTACTCCCTGCAGCGGCGCGGGATCGCTATTCGCAAACATGGGCTGCGGTACAGCCGCGTTTCGCGGACGACCCCGAAGTTGCGCTGCGCGAGACCGATCGCCTCATCCAGAACCTCATGCGCGAATGCGGTTATCCGACCGGCGATTTCGGTCGCGTGAGCGAAATCGTGACGACGGAGCAGATCGACGTCCTCGAAAACTACCGCGCGGCGCATCGCATCACTGTCAAAGGCGAAACGACGATGTTGGAGCCGCCCGAAATCGACCGCGCCGTGGCTGCATTTCGTGCCGTCTTCGACGCGCTTATCGCAATGGACGGGATCGGAACCTGAATGCACATTCAGGCTTTGTAGCTCCTGAAAAATCACCGGCCTTATTATTTGAGGAACGTCCGTGGTAAAGTGCCCGCGTGCCAAACAATTATGCAGACGCCATTTGGACGGAATTGAAGGCGTGGGCGAAAGCGCGAGCCGACGCCGGCTCGTTTCCAACGGAAAGCGAATGTGTCGCCGCCGTCCAAGAAAGTACGCGGCGCGTGCTGGATGCTTTGGGCTCGCTTCCTGAGGAAGCAGTCAAGTTCTATGCGGCGGAGACGGCTGCAATGGTGCGCAGTTTCAGCGGCGACGTCGCATCGGCGCCCGACGGCGATCAGCAATAATTCCTGAAAAGGGAACCCTGAATTGTCGTGCAGGTAATGCCGGCAATACGGGCAAATCTGAGCTATGGGCCATCAGCGACGATGGACGTTTCTCAGCAACCACGCACACGTTCTCGTCGTCCTCGCGAAGAACGCCAAGATAACGGTGCGCGAAATCGCCGACGCTGTCGGTATCACTGAGCGCGCCGTCGCACAAATCCTCACGGACCTCGAAGAGGCACGCGTTCTCAAACGCTGGCGTGACGGTCGCCGCAACGTCTACGACATCGACCACAACGCCCACTTGCGGCACGACATCGAGTCGCACCGTACTGTCGCCGATATCGTTCGCTTGGCGGCGCCGCTCCCAGTGGCACCCGCGAAGAGTTACGCCGACAGCAACCGGTTAAAAAACTCGCGGTAGCGTTGTAGCGCAAGGCGAAGATCTTCCGTCGACGCTTGCTCGCCGCGCGCCCATGTCTTTTCGAGCTTCTCCCGCGTGCGCGCGAAGTTATCCGTAAGGCGCTGGACGGCATCTTCAACTAAGCGGTCCGCATTCTCGACCGCAATTCGAGGGTCGTCGACAAAACCGGTCTGTATGTCATCCCACCGCCGCCGCAGCAAACCGAGCTCGGCGTCGGGAAAGACGCCAATTCTTTCGTCTTTATCCGTTACGGTATTGACGACGTCCTCACGAGTCTCTTCCGTTCGTAGATCACGTTCTCTCATGGGCGGCCTCTCCGTCGCGAGCGGGTTCGGAAACGACTAATCGATCGAAAACGCTTCGGCAAGC
>JAFAIW010000121.1 GCA_019236495.1 Vulcanimicrobiota bacterium
TAAGGAACGCCATGGACATTCTTACTCCTAGCTCGATCGAAAGTGCCGATCCGGAAGTCTTTGCCGCCATTTCGAGCGAGGATCGGCGGCAGCGTGAGAACCTCGAGCTGATCGCATCCGAGAACTACGCGAGCCGCGCAGTGCGCGAAGCAACCGGTAGCGTGATGACGAACAAATACGCGGAGGGGTATCCGGGCAAACGTTATTACGGCGGCTGCGAATACGTCGACGTGGTCGAGCGGCTCGCGATTGCGCGTTTGAAAGAAATCTTTCGCGCGGATCACGCGAACGTGCAAGCCCATGCGGGCGCGCAGGCCAACATGGCAGTGTTCATGGCGCACCTCCAGCCGGGCGACACCGTGCTTGGAATGTCGCTCGCGCATGGCGGTCATCTGACGCACGGCACCAAAGTCAGTTTCAGCGGAAAGCTTTACAACGCGCTGGCGTACGGCGTGCGCAAAACCGACGAGCTAATCGATTTCGACGAAGTGCGTGCGCTCGCGCGAGAGCACAAACCAAAGATGATCATCGCCGGAGCGAGCGCGTATCCGCGCACGATGGAGTATGCGCCGTTCCGCGAAATCGCGGACGAGATCGGGGCGACGTTTCTCGTCGACATGGCGCACATCGCCGGCTTGGTTGCAACGGGGTTACATCCATCGCCCGTGCCGCATGCCGATTTCGTGACGTCCACGACCCACAAAACGCTGCGCGGTCCGCGCGGCGGGTTGATCCTGTGCACCGAAAAATGGGCGCAGGCGATCGACAAGAGCGTCTTTCCCGGCATTCAGGGCGGTCCGTTCATGCATATCATCGCGGCGAAGGCGGTTGCCTTCGGTGAAGCGCAGCAGCCGGAGTTCAGAGCATATCAGCAGCGCGTCGTCCACAACGCCAAAGCGATGGCGGATGAATTCGCGCGCGCCGGTCTGCGCTTGGTCGGCGGCGGAACCGACACGCATTTGATGCTGGTCGACGTGAGCGTAAAGGGTCTGACGGGCAAAGCCGTCGAGGCCTATCTCGACGAGATTTCGATCACCGTCAACAAGAACGCAATTCCGTACGATCAGCAGAAGCCGATGGTCGCGAGCGGAATTCGCCTCGGTACTCCGGCGATCACGTCGCGCGGCTTCGGCGAAACGGAATGCCGCGAGGTCGCCAAGATCATCTGCGACGGTCTCGCTGACATCGATTCGCGCACGAAGATCGAACGCTTACGCGCGCGCGTGCACGAGCTCACCGCCCAATTCGACGTTCCGTAACGCTTACTTCCGGCCCGCTAGCGTGCCGAGCGCGGTAGAAAAGAGCGTCTCGAATTTCAAGTCGTCGATGGGTGCAGCCGCGTTGTTCCAGGAAGCGCTCATACAGTACGATCGGCCGTCCTTGGCCTGGACCCATGTCGTCATGCTGATCACGCCGAAATCCGAGCCGCCTTTGTAGGAGATGCGCTTCCACTGCGAGGGAGCCGCCGGACCGGGATTGACCCTCGTCACGTCGAGATCGTGCACGCCCGCCATCAGCTTGCAGAGCTCGCGATTCGTGTAGTGCCATTCCACGTCGGAGAGCGCGGGGCTCTCGTCGAGGTCTTCGATCGCGGGGAGCGGCAACGCATCGGCGCGCGATACCGCGTCCCGGCGCGCCGCGAGGTCGCCCGTGCGGTAACGTCCGAGCAGCGCTGCATTCTTTCTCGACTTCAAAACGAACATGTCGTGCGTCGTCATGAACGGATCGTTTCGTCCCGCGTAGGGCGCGATCGCGGCGCGGCCGACGAGATGCACCAGGGCGTCGGCCGCGGTATTGTCGCTGATCGAGATCATTTCGGTGGCGAGCGTGTGGAGCGTCAACGGAGCGCCGTCGGGCCATGCTTGCAAAACCCCGCTCGGCAGACTCTTCCAACCGTGTTGCAACGCGACGACGTCCGTCCAACGGCGTTTTCCCGCATCGATTTGCGCGCGTAGCGCATTCAACACCGCCAGTTTAAAGGTCGAACCGACGCCGAGCGCCTGTGCTTGATTGCGCGCGGCGATTTCGCGGCCGTCTTGCAGTACGACGTAACTGACCGATCCCGGTAAATCCGCAAAAGGTTTGAGCGCCTCTTCGAGCGAGCCTCCGGTCACGACCGGATCTCGCAGGAGCAAGCCCGAGATCTTGCCGTCGGCATCCAGCGTGATGTAGACGGTCAGGTGGCCCTTTGTGTAAAACGCGGTGTACTTTCCGTTCGATCCGCCCAGACGCACGAACTGACCGAGCGGCGCAACGACTTGATCGCGAATGGGTGTGAGCTGCGCAGCGGGAACCTGCGCGAGAAAGGCTGCGTCGAAGCGGTCTGCCGGCACCGGCGACTTCGTTAGGACGTCGTTCACCGCTTGTGCCTCGGCCGCGGTGTCGGCCGTCGCTCCGACGCTTGCGAATGCAAAAAAGAGAGCGGCTGCAAAGGCAGGAAGAACGCCGCGCATCGTGAGAGTCCCCTTTCTTACATGAAGATGAAGAAGGCGATGTCGGGCGCACTCGTTTGCGCTCTGCTTGCAACGCTCCCGCTCCTGCGCGCGGCGGTAGCGCAAGAACACGATCCCATCATCGTCGCCGCCGGCGACATTGCGTGCGATCCGCAAGCACCGGCAAGCGCGAAGGGCGACGACGATTCGGGCCCGGGCTGCGCCCAACGCGCCACCGCGGCGTTGATTGCCGCGCAACACCCGGATGCGGTGCTCACCATCGGTGACGAGCAGTATCCGTCCGGAGCGTACGCATCGTTCGAGCGCGGCTATGCCCCGACGTGGGGCCGGTTCCGCGAGATCACGCATCCGGTTCCGGGCAATCACGAGTATGGAACGCCGGGAGCGGCCGGCTACTTCAAATACTTCGGCGAGGCCGCGGGTGACCCGGCGCGCGGCTACTACAGCTACGATCTCGGCTCGTGGCATGTCGTCGCTCTCAACGGGAATTGCGCGCATGTCGGCGGGTGCGGCGTCAATTCCCCGCAAGAACGCTGGCTCAAAGCCGATCTCGCGGATCATCGGACGCCGTGCACGCTGGCCTATTGGCATCAGCCGAGGTTTTCTTCCGGGCCGCACCACAGCGACGCGACGTACGACGCATTTTGGCAAGACCTCTACGCCGCAAGCGCCGACGTCGTGTTAAACGGTCACGACCACGATTACGAACGCTTCGATCCGCAGCGTCCGGACGCCACCGCCGATCCCAGCGGCATCACCGAATTCGTCGTAGGAACCGGCGGCCGCAGTCACTACACGTTCGGTACGATCGAGCCCAATAGTTCGATTCACGACAACACGACCTTCGGAATTCTGGTACTGACCTTGCACGCGCACAGCTTTGAATGGAACTTCGTGCCGGCGCGCGCGAACGGGTTCACCGATTCCGGAACGACCGACTGCCACGGCGCGTAACGTCATGGAACGGTTGCTGGTCGTGGAACATCCGGCCGTCGCGGACCGGTTGGCGCGCTTGCGATCCGCTGCGACGCCGACGCACGTGTTTCGCAAGCTGCTCGAAGAAGTCGGCGGTTTGCTGGCGGTCGAAGCGACGCGCGACCTTCCGCTGCGCGACGAGCGCGTCGAAACGCCGGTCGCCTTGACGACGGCTAAGAGAATCGCCGTCCGGCCCGTCGTCGCACCGATTTTGCGCGCGGGTTTGGGGTTGCTCCCCGGTTTTCTCTGGGTCATCGACGATGCGATCGTTGCGCATCTCGGCTTCTATCGCGACCCCGCGACGCTCCGTGCGGTGCCGTATTACGCCAACATGCCCGAAGATCTGACCGGCCGGCGCGTTTTCACGCTCGATCCGATGCTTGCGACCGGGAATTCGGCCACTGCCGCGCTGCAGGCACTTGCGTCGCGCGGCGCGCGCAACGTTACGATCGTCTGTGCGATTGCGGCCCCTGAAGGAGTTGCGACCGTGCACGCGGCGCATCCCGATGCGCGCATCGTGACCGGCGCGCTCGACGAGCGTCTGAACGAGCATGGCTACATCATTCCGGGTTTGGGCGACGCCGGAGACCGCATGTTCGGAAGCACGAGTTCGGTGCCGGTGACGGTAGAGAGCGCCTCGGCAAGGCCGTAGCGCCCCCGCAGCGCGAAGAATCACGATATGCGCCCGGGTTGGGACGAATATTTCATGGAAATTGCACGCTCGGTCGCAACGCGCGCGACCTGTCCGCGTGCGACCGTCGGCTGCGTAATCACGCGCGACCATCGCATCTTGACGACCGGCTATAATGGTTCGCCTCGCCACGTGGCGCATTGCACCGAGGTCGGCTGCATGGTCGTGAACGATCACTGCGTGCGAACGACGCACGCCGAAGCCAACGCGATCGTGCAGGGCGCCTTGCACGGGGTCAGCTTGGCGGGTTCGGTCGCATACTGCACGCATCAGCCCTGCCTCAACTGCAGCAAGCTCCTGATCAGCGTGGGCATCACGAAAATCATTTACGAAACGCCGTACCCGGATCGCATCGCGATGGATCTGCTCTCCGAAGCCGGAGTGGCGCTGGTGCACTTCGCCACGTTGGAAGGCGCCCGCCCGTGAGCGGCATTTGGCTGTATCTCGCCGCGCTCATCGTCTCAACGGGCACGACCGCATTGTTGACGCCGCTCATCGTGCGATTGGCGACGCACATCGGCATGCTGGATCAAGGGGAGGAAGAGCGGCGGGTGCACGACGCCCCCACGCCGCGCATCGGCGGCGTCGCGGTCTTCACCGGCTTCGCCTTTGCCCTTTTTGCCGTTTTGGGCGTCGCGCTCGCACATGGGAATTTCTTTCACGACTTGGGCGACATTCACGAGTTCCTCGGCTTGCTTTTCGGCAGCACGCTCATTCTGGGTGTCGGGTTGTGGGACGACATCATGCACATGCGTCCTCGCAACAAACTCGTGGCTCAAATCGTGGTTGCCTTGATTTCGATGGCTTACGGGTTCGTCATCAAGGACATCAAGATACCGTTTACGGCCGACTACGTGAAATTCTCGCCCTGGGTCGCCTATCCGCTGACGGTGTTGTGGTATGTCGGCATGATGAATGCGATAAACTTTATCGACGGGCTCGACGGGTTGCTGAGCGGCGTCACCGCGATTTCGGGCCTCTTCCTGTTTGCGATTGCGCTCTTGCACCATCATGCGGTCGTGGCGCTCGTGACGATCGCGCTGGCGGGCGCGGCGCTCGGATTTTTGCCATACAACTTCAATCCCGCTAAGATTTTCTTGGGAGACTGCGGGTCGCTTTTCATCGGATTCGTTTTCGCCACGCTGTCGGTCATGGGCGAAGGCAGCAAGAAGGCCATTGCGATCGGTCTGCTCGTCCCATTGCTCGTGCTGGCACTTCCGGTGCTCGACACTGCCGCCGTGATATTGCGGCGCTGGCGCTCCGGAAAGAACATTACGGAAGCGGATCGCGGGCACTTTCACCATCACCTCATCTTTCGCTTCGGTCTCGACGTGCGGCAGGCGGTTCTGTTGATTTATGCGGTCTGCATCCTCTTGGGTGCGACGGCGTTGGCACTTGAGGGCGGATTCGGGCATTTTGCGGCGGGTGCGCCGTGACCGGCGCTGCGCCGTTGCGCGTCATGACGGTTTTCGGAACGCGCCCGGACACGATCAAAATGGCGCCGGTCGTTCGAGCGTTGCGCGAAGCTCGGCCCGGCATCGAACCGATCGTGTGCGTCACGGCACAGCACCGCGAGATGCTCGACGATCTACTCGAGCTCTTCAAGATTACGCCCGACTACGACTTGAACGTCATGACGCCGGATCAATCGCTCACGCAAATAACCACGCGCGTCATCGCGGGAATGGAGCCGGTGCTGATCGATGCACGACCGGACGTGGTCCTCGTGCACGGTGACACGACCACGAGCACGTCCGCCGCGCTGGCCGCATTTTACCAGCGCATTCCGGTGGGCCACGTCGAAGCGGGTCTTCGCACGAACACCCGCTGGCTTCCATATCCGGAAGAGATGAATCGTCGTCTTACGTCGGTTATTTCGTCGTTTCAATTTTCGCCGACGGAATTAGCCAAGCAACATCTGCTACGTGAAAACGTCGCGCTGAAAGACATCGTCGTAACCGGAAACACCGTGATCGACGCCTTTCTCGACACGGCGCGGCGTAGCGACCTTCCGCAACCTCCGAGCTGGGAACGGTTGGATCCGCGGCGGCCGATTGTGGTCGTCACGGCGCACCGCCGTGAAAACCATCCGCACATGCCGGAGATGACGCTCGCAATGAAAGAGATCTTGCAGCTTCCCTCGCGTCCCCAAATCTACTGGCCCGTGCACCCTTCTCCGCACGTGCGGCCGATTGCCGAAGCGACGTTGGGCGGAGCCGAAGGCGTGGTCTTGGTCGAGCCGATCGACTACGCCCACATGGTCGCCGCGGTGCGCGATTGCACGTTCGTTCTGACGGATAGCGGCGGTCTTCAAGAAGAAGCGCCGTGTTTGGGAAAGCCCGTCCTCGTCATGCGCGATGAGACCGAGCGGCCCGAAGGGCTCGAAGCCGGAACGCTCGAGCTGGTCGGACACGAGCGCGCGCGGATCGTGCCCGCCGCGCGTCGCCTACTTTCCGACGAAGTCGAATTCGCGCGAATGGCCAAGGCCAACAACCCGTACGGCGACGGCCATGCTGCGGAGCGCGTCGTGCAGTGGCTCCTGGCCCGCATGCGCGGGGGGCGATATCCGGCTGAGTTTGCGGCGTAGTGGGTTTCAGGCTGGTGGCGGCCGGCGGCATGTTTGCCGCGCTCGCCCTCGTGGGACTTCTGGCCGGTATCCTCTGGAGCGAGCGGAGCGGGCAGAGCCTGTGGGTCGTTGCGGGACTCTTCGGAGGGCTGCTGCTCGGCGGCAGCGCGGCGCTGCGCCTGCTCTGGCGCGAGCTGCACTAGCCCCTCGTGCGGGAGGAGGACGCCTCGGCGCCTGGTAAACAGAGCCCCGCCGCGACGGGGGCGCGGTCGCTGCTCCTCGTTCTTCTCATCGCCGCCATTCTCGCATTCCGCTCGCCGCTTGCCGGTTTCAGCCTCGCGCTCGGCGGCCTGTGCGGCGTCCTGAATATGGCGTTGACGGCGCGAGGAGTGGAGCGGTTGGTGAAGCGGAGCGGCGTGGGAGCGTTCGTCTTTAGTAGTTTCCTGCGCATCACCGTGTTCGCTATAGTACCGGTGCTTGTGGCGCTCCACGGTCCTTGGTGGACTTTTGCGAGCTATTTCGCCGGATTTTTTGCGCCGCAGGTCCTGTACGTTTCAACCGTCGCGCGCACGCTGGTTCGGAAGTAAGAGAGCGTATTTTGCACGAGCAAATCGGCGAACACATCACCTGGCGTTGGCCCATTCTGGGCGAGGTCCACGCCGACACGATCATGACGACATGGCTCGTCATGGCCGTTTCGCTTGTGTTTTTCTGGTGGATCGGCACGACGTACCGCTCATCGCGCATTACCAAACGCCAGACCGTGGTAGAGGGCGTGATCAACTACATCGCAGATTTGGTTACGGGCGTTCTGGGCGAGGCGGGCGAGCGTTTCGTGCCGTTCTACGTCTCGCTGTTCTTCTTCATATTCTTGCTGAACCAATTCGGAATGCTGCCCTTCAAAGCGCTCGGATTGCCGTTCGGCGGTTCTCCGACCGCAGACCTGAACACGACCGTTCCGCTCGCGCTCCTAATTTTCTTCATGATCCAATACTTGGGCGTGCGGAAGTATGGGTTGAAATTTTTCGCCCACGTCGCAAAACCGATGGCGTGGCTCACGCCGATCAACGTTCTCGAAGAACTCGCGCGCCCGGCGACGCTTGCGGCGCGGTTGTTCTTCAATATTTTCGTGGGCGAGTTGTTGTTCATCATCATTGCATCGATCATTACCGCGCGCGTCATGATCGGCCCGGTGAACCTTTCGTTGGCCGTGGCGGTGGCGCCGTTTTTCATTCAGTTTTTCAATTTCTTCGTGGGTACGATACAAGCGTTCTTGTTCACTCTCTTGGCGATCGTGTATCTCTCGCTCGCGGTCGCCGAGGATCACTAGAGAAAGGTCTCTCTTGAGTTCAGAGGCGTTAGTTGTTGCAGCAACCCTGGTGGCGTTCGGCGTCATCATCGCCGGCGTCGCGTTCGGCTCGGCCGTCGGCGACGGAATCGTGGCGTCGAAAGCCGTCGAGGCAATCGCGCGGCAGCCGGAGGCGCGGCCGAATATTTTCCTCTTCATGTTCCTCGGCGTCGGCGTGCTGGAAGCGTTCCCGATCATCGCGCTCGGTCTGGCTTTTTACGTGTTGCTGGTCGTCGTGAAGGTCCCCGCGCTTTTGTCGGCGCTGAAGTAGCCGGCGAAGCATGTTTCTCAGCCTCGACGGGACGTTTTGGGTTCAGCTCGCGAATTTCGTGATCTTTTTCGCGCTGCTGAATGCCATCTTCTTGCGTCCCGTCGGAAACGCGATTGCAAAGCGACGTCAGTACATCAAGAGCGTAACGGTCGATTACGACCGGTATTGCGAAGAGGCCGCGCAATTCCAAGCGCAGGCGGACGCCATTCGAGCCGCGGCGCGGCGTGAAGCGGAGCAGTTGCTGCACCGGACCCGCGGTGAAACGTCGAACGAGACCGCGCAGATCGCCGGAGAGTACGGCCGGCGCGCGGCGGAGACGATCGCCGCGGCGCACGCCACCGTTCAGACCGAACTGAATGAAGCGCGCGCGCACGAGGATCGCCTTGTCGGAGATCTTGCCACGGAGATGGCCGAGCGTGCCGTCGCGGAGACGGCCGCATGAACTACGAAGCGATCGCCGTTTGGAGTCAGGTCATTTCGTCGGTGCTGTTCATCGGCGTGCTGATCTGGCTGTTCCAGCGGTTTTTGCTGCCCGTTGTCATGTCGGCACAGCGTGCCAAGAACGACGAGATCGCGACCGCCGAACGTCATCGCGACGAAGCCAAAGCCAAGGCTGAGGCCTTACACGCGGAGATTCGGGCGGCGGAGTCCGACGCGCACGCCATTGCGGAACGTACCGCGATTCAAGCCACGCGCGAACGCGGCGAGGCACTCGAGGAAGCGAAGGAGGCCGGCGAACGGCTGCTGGTCACCGCGGGGGGAGAGCTGGCACGACGGCGGCTGGAGGCGCGGGACGCACTGCGCGCCGAGATGCTCGAGAAAGCGCTGGGTGTCGCTCAAACGAAGGCACGCGCGCGGGTCGACGCGCGGGTAGACGGTAAACTGGTGGAGCGGCTTGCGGCGACGCTCGACCGGGGCGGATTGAACTGATGGCCAACGAAACGCTCGCGCGGCGGTATGCGACTGCAGTGTTCGGTCTCGCACGAGAGCATGACGCCGTTGAGGCAGTTGGAGAAGATCTTGCGGCGATCGACGACGCAATATCGAGCAACGACGCTTCACAGCGGTTTTTCCTCGCACCGATTATCGACCGCAAGGAAAAAGAAGCGGTGCTGACCGGCGCCTTTTCCCGCGCGCACACCGTGGCGTTGCACACCGTGCTCCTCCTCGTGCGGAAGCGGCGCGAGCGTCTGTTGCACGAGCTGGTGCGGCAATATTTTGTGTTAGAGCGCGAAGCGCGCGGCGAAGAGCCGCTGACGATCGAGTCGGCGCGCGAGCTTCCGGATTCGGAAGTGCGCGCGCTGGTGGCACCGCTCGAGAGAGCGTACGGCAAACGCTTCGAAATCACGCAGCGCGTCGATCCGGCATTGATCGGCGGCGTGCGTTTGCTGATGGGCGATCGCGTCATCGATGGTTCGGTCGCGGGCCGCTTGCAGGAGCTCGCACGCACCCTGCACGGGAAAAATTGATGTTTAACGCGGTTGTTAGCCCGAGGCAATGTGTCGGCGCCCTCGGGCCCTTCGAGGCTCGCGCGTCGCGCTCGCACCTCAGGATGACACGATACGATAACGATGGTTACAGCAAGCTAGGAGTAGTTTCAAGCAAATGATCAACGCGGACGAAATTGCCGGAATCCTGAAGCAGCAAATTGCCAGCTTTACTTCGGAGGTCCAAGAAGACCAGGTCGGGACGGTCATCGAGGTCGGAGCGAATTTGGCGCGCGTTTACGGCTTGAATGCCGCGCGCGCTTCGGAGCTCGTTGAATTTCCGAACGGCCTGCAGGGCGTGGTTCTCAACCTCGAAGAGGACAACGTCGGCGTGGTCATCATGGGCCCGGATGCGGACATCAAGGAAGGCGACAAGGTCCGCCGCACCGGCCGAATCGCGTCGGTCCCGGTCGGTGAAGCGATGCTGGGCCGCGTCGTCAACGCGCTCGGTCAGCCCATCGACGACAAAGGACCCATTGCCGCCACGAAGTTCCGCACCGTCGAAAACGTCGCGCCGACCGTCGTTCAACGCCAGCCCGTCAAACAGCCGCTGCAAACCGGGATCCGGGTCATCGACGCACTGATTCCCATCGGCAAAGGGCAACGCGAGCTGATCATCGGCGATCGCAGCACCGGAAAAAGCGCGATTGCGCTCGACGCCATCATCAATCAAAAAGGCAAGAACGTCTTTTGCATCTACGTTGCGATCGGTCAGAAGAATTCCACGGTTGCGGCCATCGCGCAAACGCTCGAGCAGCGTGGCGCGATGCAGTACACCACGATCGTCGCGGTCGGCCCATCGGAAGCGGCCGCTCTGAAATGGATCGCGCCGTTCGCGGGATGCGCGATGGGCGAAGAGCTGATGTACGCCGGCAAAGACGTGTTGATCATCTACGACGATCTCACCAAGCACGCGCAGTCGTATCGCGAGATGTCGCTGCTGCTGCGCCGTCCGCCGGGGCGTGAGGCGTATCCGGGCGACGTCTTCTTCTTGCACTCGCGCTTGCTCGAACGCGCTGCGAAACTCTCCGACGAAATGGGCGGCGGGTCGCTGACGGCGCTCCCGATCATCGAAACGCAGGCCGGCGACTTTTCGGCGTACATCCCGACGAACGTTATTTCGATCACGGACGGACAGATTTATCTGACGCCGGAGCTGTTTTTCCAAGGCATCCGGCCCGCCGTCGATATCGGTCTTTCCGTCTCGCGCGTCGGCGGTTCGGCGCAAACAAAAGCCATGAAAAGCGTGGCGGGGCAACTCAAGCTCGAGCTGGCGCAATATCGCGACTTGGCGGCCTTTGCCAAGCTGGCGAGCGATCTGGACAAAGCCACCCAAAACCAGCTGCTCCGTGGAGAGAAGCTGACGGAGTTGCTCAAGCAAGGCCAGTATCAACCGCAACTCAACGAAGATCAGGTTACCCTACTCTACGCGGCGACGAAGGGTTATGCGCTAGCGATTTCCACGGATCGTTTGCAAGAGTGGGCGAAAGCATTTCTCGCCTTCGTGCATCGGAAGTATCCGCAAGCGACCGAGAGCATCGCGCAGAGCGGTCAGCTTTCCGACGAAACCAAAAACCTGCTCGATCAGGCCGCGCAGGAGTTCAATAAGAGCTTCTAATGGCGTCCGTTCGAGATCTTCGAGATCGCATCAAATCGCTGAAGAACACGCAGCAGATCACCAAAGCGATGAAGCAGGTGGCAGCCGCGAAGATTCGTCGAGCCGAAGCCGTGCAGAAGCAAGCGCGGCCCTACGCCGACACGCTTGCGGAGATGCTGCGCGATCTCTTGCAGAACGTGCGCTCCGTCGACCACCCGTTCATGAAGCCGGGGCGCGCGGGCGCGCCTTCCGGAGTCATCCTGATGACCGCCGACAAGGGGCTCGCAGGCGCCTTCAATTCGAATCTCGTCCAAACCGCCGAGACGTTTCGCCGCGCGCACCAGGATGCGGTATTTTACTCCGTCGGAATCAAAGCGCGCAACGCGATTCGCCGCTGGGGGAAAGCGGATCATGCGACGTGGGTCCTTGGCGCTCCCGACAAAATCCGCACGGCGCGCGAAATTTCCGAACGCGTTTCCGCCGACTTCACGAACGGAACGATCGGTGAAATCGTCCTGATTTCGCCCAAGCTCATTTCGATGATGTCGCAGAAGCCGGAGCGCCGCACCCTCGTCCCAATCACGGGAGAGCAGAGTCCGGAGCGAAGCGGAGTCCTGAGCGAGCGAAGCGAGTCGAAGGGGAAGGGAGCGGTGGAATTCAGCCCGTCGCCGGAGTTCGTGCTCTCGCGGCTGATTCCGAAATATTTGGAGTTTACGATCTATTCCGCGATGCTCGAAACCGATGCGGCGTTCTTTGCCGCGCAGTTGGTTGCAATGAGCAACGCTACCGACAATGCAGGCAAGCTGATTCGCGATCTCACGATCGTGATGAACAACGCGCGTCAGGCGGCGATCACCAAAGAGCTTTTGGAGATCGTGGCCGGCGCTGAGGCTCTTGCCGGATAACGCTCAAGAAGGAAACACACACGCAAATGGCTGCCACCGGTAAAGTCGTACAGGTCCTTGGAAACGTCGTCGACGTCGAGTTCGATGCTGAAACGTTGCCCGAAATCAATACCGCCCTCTCGGTGCGCGTCAACGAAGACGCGTCCGCGCACAATGGCGCCGGCGCCCGGATGTCGGGCGGCCTCGAGCTGGGCGGAACGGCGATGCAGCCACGCGATTTGGTGCTCGAAGTTCAGGACGAGCTCGGCAACAATCAAGTTCGCTGCTTGGCGATGGGTTCGACCGACGGTCTAACGCGCGGCGCGCACGTCACGAATAGCGGCGGACCGATTCGCGTTCCGGTGGGTGAAGGCACGTTGGGGCGCATCTTCAACGTGCTCGGAAAACCCATCGATTCCGACGCACCGGTGAAAGCCGTGGCCGAATGGCCCATCCATCGCGAGGCGCCCACCTTCGACAAGCAAGATCCGACGCCGAAGATCTTCGAGACCGGCATCAAGGTCATCGACCTGATGGCTCCGTACACGCGTGGCGGGAAAGTCGGTCTTTTCGGCGGCGCGGGCGTCGGCAAGACGGTGCTCATTCAAGAGCTCATTCGCAACATCGCGCAGGTCCACAAGGGCTTTTCCGTCTTTACCGGCGTGGGCGAACGGACCCGCGAAGGCAACGATCTGTGGCTGGAAATGAAAGAGTCGGGCGTTCTCGCGCAAACGACACTCGTCTTCGGGCAGATGGACGAGCCGCCCGGCGTGAGGTTCCGCGTCGCGCAAACCGGCGTCACGATGGCAGAATATTTCCGCGACGAGCTGGGCGCCGACGTGCTGCTCTTCATGGACAACGTCTTCCGCTTTTTGCAAGCGGGCTCGGAGGTCTCCGCGCTGATGGGACGCATGCCGTCGGCGGTCGGGTACCAGCCCACGCTCGCGACGGACATGGGTCGCCTCGAAGAGCGCATCACGTCCACCAAAAAGGGTTCGATCACCTCGGTTCAGGCGGTGTACGTGCCGGCCGACGACTACACCGATCCGGCCGTTGCGGTAACGTTCGCCCATCTCGACGCAACGACGGCGTTGTCGCGTCCGATTTCGGAGCTGGGCATCTATCCCGCGGTGGATCCGCTGGCTTCCAGCTCGCGCATCTTGGATCCGCAGATCGTCGGTGAAGAACATTACGCCGTGGCGCGCGGCGTGCAGGAAACGCTTCAACGCTATAAAGATTTGCAAGACATCATTGCAATTCTCGGCGTCGAGGAACTCTCCGAAGACGACAAGATCGTGGTGGGCCGCGCGCGTCGCATGCAGCGGTTGTTCTCGCAGCCGTTCTTCGTGGCGGAGCAGTTCACCGGACGTCCGGGAAAATACGTGAAGATCGAGGATACGATTGGATCGTTCAAAGAAGTGCTCGACGGCAAAGTCGACGATCTTCCGGAGCAAGCGTTCTTCTACGCGGGCGGGATCGACGAAGTAAAGGCCGCGGCCGAGCAAATGGCGGCGGGGACGTAACCCATGGCGAGCGCCGTTGCGTTCAAGCTGATCACGCCCACCGAGATCGTTTTTGAGGGAGAAGCCGAGCTCGTGATCGCGACTGGAACCGAAGGCGAGGAAGGGATCCTCGCGCATCACGCGCCGTTCTTGACCGCATTGCGGCCCGGCGTCTTGCGCGCGAACGTGTCCGGGTCGTCGGGTCAAACCAGCCGGCTCGAGCTTGCGACGTCCGAAGGTTTCATGCAGGCCTTACCCGACCGGGTGACGGTCATCGTCGACCAGGCGCTGCGCTTCGAAGACGTCGACGTCGTGCAAACGCGTCAGCAGCTCTCGGAAGCACTCGAACGCCAGGCGCATGTCGCGGCGCAGTCGCCGGAATTTGCGCGCGAGCAGTCGGCGATCGATTTCGCGAACGCAAAGCTGCGCCTGACCGGCCACTAGACACACGCCGCCGGCGGCATGGGCCGCGGACGGCGGACTCGAAGGCTTGCCTCGTGCGACGAGTGCCGGGCTGGATCGTGCTGAGTGGAATCGCGTTGCAAATCGTCGCTCTGGCCGCCGCCGACCGGCTGTTGCGCCGGCGCGTCGCACCCCCGGAAGTTTCCAAGCGCGGCAACGGCGCGATGCCGGCCTTCATCAATGAGGTCGCCGACGGCGGCGCGCGCCGGTATCACGTGCGAATCGCATCGCACGACCTCTATGCCGGGTTCTACTCCGACGGACGCGTGCGGCTCGCGACGTCGTCCGGACGGCGCTTTTCCGGCGTGATGGTCGCGAAGAAAGCGGTGATGGCGGACCTGGGTGCCGATGATTCTTTTGAAATGGACGTCGTCGACGATGCCGGCGGCTGCCCGGTCGTGGAGATGAACGGCGGTCCGTTCGACGGGCACCGCCTTGCTTTCGAAATTTTGGACTTGTGAACACGCTCGATCGTTTGGAGACAACCCTGCGCGTCCGCGGCGGATCGCGCCTCGAAGGCTCCGTGCAGACGCACGGCGCGAAGAATGCCGCGCTGCCGATCATGGCAGCCGCGCTACTCGCCAAAGGGAAGGTCACGTTGCACCGCGTTCCGCGCATTACGGACGTTTCGGTGATGTGGTCGTTGCTCGAAGCCCTCGGCGCGCGGTTACGCTACGAGGGAAACGGAACCGTCGTGATCGACGCCGCCAACGTTGCATCGCACCGCGCGCCGTACACGCTGGTGCGAAAACTCGCGGCGTCGTTCGACTTGGTAGGGCCGTTGCTCGGTCGCTTCGGACGAGCCGAAGTTCCGTTGCCCGGGGGATGCGTCTTGGGCACGCGCGCCACCGACATGCACGAGCTTGCATTTCGCGCGCTCGGCGCGGACGTAAAGAACGCCCATGGCTATTTGATCGCCACCGCAAAACGAAAACGCCTGCGCGGCGCCGACGTTGAATTTCGAATGCCGAGCGTCGGAGCGACCAAAAATGCCATGCTGGCTGCGGTGCAAGCGGACGGCACCACGACGCTTCACAACGTTGCGATGGAGCCGGAGGTCGTCGATCTGGCGAATTTCATGAACGCGATGGGCGCCAAGATTCGCGGAGCCGGCACCGATACGATCGCAATCGACGGAGTCGACGAACTCCGAGGCGTCGAGTATACGATCATCCCCGATCGTATCGTCACCGGTACGCTCTTGCTTTGCGGCGCTGCGACGCGCGGGGACGTCACGGTTCGCGACTGCAATCCCGAGCATTTGCACACGATCACCCTGAAGTTGGCGGAATGCGGCGTCACGACGACGCAAGGCAAAGATTGGGTTCGCGTGCAGGCCGATGCGGTGAAGGGCGGCACCGATATCCTCACCGCGCCGTACCCGGGTTTTCCCACGGACTTGCAGCCGCAAATCGTTTCTTTTTTCACGACGTGCCCGGGGACGAGCGTGGTGGAGGAATCGATCTTCAATGCGCGCTTCTCGTACGTCAACGAGCTGGCGCGCATGGGTGCCGACGTACGCGTCGCAATGGAGTCGAACACCGCGCTGATCAAAGGAGTTTCCTCTCTGTCCGGCGCGCCGGTCGAGGCGCCCGACATCCGTGCCGGGGCGGCGCTGGTCGTTGCGGGTCTCGCGGCCCAGGGCGAGACGGAGATCATCGGGCTTGAGTACATCGATCGCGGATACGAGCGGCTCGAGGAATTGCTCTCGGCGCTCGGCGGGCAGGTGCAGCGATCGACCGGTATCACGCCGTTTTCCGAGCCGACCGGACTTTTTGAAACGAGCGCGTATCCTACGACTCGGGTGCGGGCTTCGGAAAAGTAGGAAGCTTCAGGAGTTTTTTCTTGGAAATCGGGATCGACCTTGGCACGGCAAACGTGCTCGTTCATGTCAAGGGCAAAGGAATCGTATTGCGCGAGCCGTCCGTGGTTGCAAAAGACGTCAACACCAATCGCACGCTCGCGGTCGGTGAAGAAGCGCGACAAATGCTCGGAAAGACTCCGGGTCACATTCAAGCGATTCGGCCGCTGCGCGACGGAGTGATCGCGGACTTTGAAGTCACCGAAGCGATGCTGCACTACTTCATAAAGAAAGTGACGCGCAACCGGTCCTTCTTCTCGAGCCTTTTCCGCCCCAAGCCAAGCGTGGTGATATGCGTACCGGCGGAAATCACCAGCGTCGAAGAGCGCGCCGTGCGCGACGCCGCCAAGTTGGCCGGTGCGAAAACGGTGGACATCATCGAAGAGCCGATGGCCGCCGCGATTGGCGCGGGACTGCCGATCGACGGACCGTCCGGCAGCATGGTCGTGGACATCGGCGGCGGTACGACCGACGTGGCCGTCATTTCGCTCGGCGGCATCGTCGTGTCGCAATCGCTGCGCGTGGCCGGAAACAAGCTCGACGAAGCAATCATCCGTTATATCCGGCGCGTGTACAACCTGATGATCGGCGAGCGCACTGCCGAGGAAATCAAAATCAAGATCGGTTCCGCGTATCGGCTGGAAAGCGAGCTTGCAATGGAGATCCGCGGCCGCGATTTGATCAACGGGTTGCCGAAAACCGTGAAGATCACCAGCGAAGAGATTCGGGAGGCGCTTTCAGAACCGGTCGGCTCGATCGTTGAGGCCGTGAAATCCGTGCTTGAGAAAACTCCGCCCGAGCTGGCCGCCGATATCATCGACCGGGGAGTGATTTTGACCGGCGGTGGAGCGCTCTTGCGCGGATTGGACAAATTGCTGGCCGAGGTGTGCGGAATTCCCGTCATCGTTGCGGACGATCCACTTTCGTGCGTCGCGCTCGGTACGGGAATGCGAATCCGCGCCTAACGCGGGTACGAATGGTGCCGTGAGCAGGCACATCAACTTTGTCCTTCAGGCCCACATGCCGTGGGTGAAACGCGCCGGCAGGTGGCCGTTCGGCGAAGAGTGGCTCTTCGAGGCGATGGCGGACTGTTACGTTCCACTCTTGGAGACGATTGCCGCGCTCGAGCGAAGAGGCGTCCGCGGCGCCTTCACGTTGGGTGTCACCCCGGTGCTGCTCGAAATGTTGCGCGATTCATACCTGCGCGATGAGTTCGAACGCTATCTCGATAGCCGCGAGGCTCTCGCTCGGGAAGACGCCCAAACTTTTGCCGGCCGCGAACCCTCGCGCGCGTCGCTTGCCTCCCTCGAGCGCGAGCGCATCGTCTGGGTTCGTCGTAAGTGGCGCGAGGCGTACGCTCGCGACCTGATCGAGCCGCTCGCACATTTTGCGTCTCGCGGCGCAATCGAAATTCTCAGCGGCGCCGCTACGCATGCGTACCTTCCATTACTCGGGGACCACGATTGCATCGAGGCGCAGATCGATGTGGGGCTGCGGATCGTCGAAAACGCCTTGCAGGTTCGGCCGGCGGGCATATGGCTGCCCGAATGCGCCTACCACCCCGGGATTCTTCCGGTGTTGGAACGCGCGGGTCTGCGTTTTTTCTACGCCGACGCGCGCGGATTGCGGGGACGGGTCGATACGACGCTCGCCGCCTACGGCGTGCAAGGAAGCAACGTTTGCTGCCTGATTCGGGACGAAGCTGCAAGCGGCCAAGTGTGGGACGACGACTTGGGTTATCCCGGCGATCCTTGGTACCGCGAGTTTCACAAGCGTCATCACGTTTCGGGCTTGCGCTATTGGCGCGTTTCGGAGGGAAACGAGCTCGACGAAAAAGCGCCGTACGAAGCCGCGCGGGCGGAAGAGCGCGTCTCCGAGCACGCGCGCGACTTTTTGCAAAAAGTGCTGACGCGCTTTGCGAGCGCACCGGTGCGCGATCCGATGTTGACGCTCACCTTCGATGCCGAGCTCTTCGGACATTGGTGGCGGGAAGGGTTGTCGTGGCTCGAAGCGACGTTTCCCCGCTTGCAGAACGCGGGCGTCGCGTGCACGCTGCCGTCGAACTACCTAGCGGAGTTCGGAACGCGCAACACGGTCGAGGTTCCGGAATCGTCGTGGGGCGTCGGCGGCGATCATCGCGTGTGGTGGAACGAGGGCACGCGTTGGATGTGGGACGGCGTGTACGAGCGAGAACGGCGCTTTCGCGAGCTCGCGAGCGGTCCGCACGTTTCGGAATTCTTGGAACAAGCCGAACGCGAGCTTCGGTTGCTCGAATCGTCCGACTGGGCGTTTCACGTGACCAACGGCGCGGCGAGCGACTACCCGGTGACCCGTTTCGAAGAGCACGCGCGGCGCTTCGATGCATTGTGTTCGGCCGCGTCGGGGGAGCCGCACGACGCCGCGGTCGTCGCGGCCGCATTTGCTTGCGATACGCTGTTTTGCGGCGCGGTCGGGGCGAGCGTCGTGCAGGCGCTTCCATGAACGTTTCTGCAATTATCGACGCGCGCAAAGAATCGCGCGAACGCGTGGCTTGGGAAGTGTCGCAGGTGATCTTCGCCGGTGGCGCGGTGATCTTCCCGACCGACACGGTCTACGGAATCGGTTGCGATCCACTCCGTCTCGATGCTGTCGATCGGATCTATCGCGCCAAGCACCGGCCCGATCACAAGCCGCTCAGTTTGCATCTCGCCACGGTCGCCGAGTTCTTGGAATATGTCGACGGCGAGACGATGCCGACGCTGGCCGCGCGGCGCTTGATGCCCTGTAAGGTGACGATCGTCATCCGCCGTCCGGCGTTCATCTCCGAGGAGGTAAGCGCCGGGTTGCCCACCCTCGGCTTTCGCGTGCCGGACGATGGACTTTGCAGTGCAATCCTAGAGCGGACCGGACCACTGGCGGCGACCAGCGCCAACCCGAGCGGCCGCCGGCCCTATTACGGTGGAGGGAACCTCGAGGGACTTCCGCCGGCCGATCTCTTGGTCGAGAATGGCCCCACGAAGTACTCCGCCGAATCCAGCGTGGTCGATCTTTCCGGTCCGCAGCCGCGCCTGCTGCGCGAGGGAGTGCTTTCCTTGGAAGCGCTCAGCGAAAAGATCGGACCGATCGTTCGTCAGGCGGTAAGGGTTCGAAATACGGAA
>JAFAIW010000221.1 GCA_019236495.1 Vulcanimicrobiota bacterium
TCGAGCCGGGGCGCCGCTTTGCCGCGACCTCGCGGATGATCGAGCCGCCGATATTCGCAACCCTCGGATTCACGCTACACCGCCACGCCGTAGTCGCGCAGCGCCGCATTGAGCGACGTCTTCCGATCCGTCGAAGCACTGCGCTCGCCGATGATCAACGCGCACGGAACGCCGTACTCGCCCGCTGGAAACCGTTTCGGAAGCGTTCCGGGAATGACGACGGCGCGAGGCGGAATTCGCCCGCGGAGTTCCGAGGGTTGCGATCCGCGCACGTCCAGAACCGGCGTGCTCGCGGTCAGCACCACACCGGCGCCGATCACCGCTTCGGTACCGATGTGGACGCCCTCCACGACGATACTGCGCGATCCGACGAACGCCCCGTCTTCGACGATTACCGGTTGCGCTTGCGGCGGTTCGAGCACGCCACCGATACCCACGCCGCCCGACAGATGAACCCCCTTGCCAATCTGCGCGCACGAACCCACGGTCGCCCACGTATCGATCATCGAACCTTCATCGACGAACGCTCCGATGTTCACGAAACCCGGCATCAGGATGGTGCCTTTGCCGAGGAACGCACCATACCGCGCCACCCCCGGTGGTACGCACCGAACGCCAATCTGCGCGTAGTTCGTCTTCGTTGGAATTTTGTCGTGAAAGAGCAGCGCTCCGTCGCCGAACGTCGTCGCTTCCCGGCGCATGAAGTACAGCAGAATCGCCTCTTTGATCCAGGCGTGCGTTACCCAGCCGCCGTCGCTCGGCTCCGCCACGCGCAGGCGCCCGCAATCCAGTTCGTCGATGATGCGGTCGACGACCGCACCTTCGGCGTCGCGCAGCCCCTTCGGATTGCTGCGAAGCGCGTGGATCCTCGCTTCCGCCTCGACCAGATTCACGCCCTCGCTTACGGCGAGCATGGGGATAACACCCCCCGGGCGAATGCCTCTTGCCCTTTGTTTCCACTTCGCAAGGAGACGACGTGCCGAACAGCCCCGACGACGAAAAGCGCATAAACGCCGTTCGATTTCTCGCGGTCGACGCCGTCGAGAAGGCGAAATCCGGACACCCCGGCATGCCGCTCGGGGCCGCGGCCACCGCGTTTGCGTTGTGGACGCGACATCTGCGCTTCAATCCCAAGGATCCAGCCTGGATCAATCGCGATCGGTACGTGCTGAGCGCCGGGCATGCGTCGATGCTCCTGTACGCGCTGCTCTATCTCACCGGATACGACGTGACGATGGACGACCTGCGCGCATTCCGTCAGCTCGGCAGCAAAACGCCCGGTCATCCCGAGTACCATCACACGCCCGGGGTCGAGGTAACGACGGGCCCGCTCGGGCAAGGATTCGGAAATGCCGTCGGGATCGCGCTGGCGGAGGCTCACCTCGCCGCCGTTTACAATCGCGACCAGCGCATCATCGACCATTACACGTTCGTGCACTGCGGGGACGGCGACATGATGGAAGGCGTCTCTTCGGAGGCCGCTTCCATGGCCGGTCATCTGCAACTGGGCAAGTTGATCGCGATCTACGACGACAACAAAGTGTCGCTCGCCGCAAAAACCGACGTAACGTTTACTGAAGACGTCGGCGCGCGCTTTGAAGCCTACCGGTGGCACGTCCAGCACGTCGACGTCGAACACGGCAACGACGTCGCGACCCTCGATGCCGCATTTGCGGCAGCCAAAGCGGTAACCGATCGCCCCTCGCTCGTGATCGTGCGCACGCATATCGGCTACGGGTCTCCGAAGCAAGACTCGTTCAAAGCCCACGGCGAGCCGCTCGGCCCCGAAGACACCATCGAGACGAAAAAGAAGTTGGGCTGGCCGCTCGAGCCGGCGTTCTTCGTGCCCGACGACGTGCTGCAGTGGTGGCGCGCCCTCGGCGAGCGCGGCGCACAGACCGAAACCGAATGGCAGAAAACGTACGCTTCCTGGAAGTCTTCGAACGGAGAGCTGGCGGCGCAACTCGAGCGAACGCTCGCGGGAACGCTTCCCGCCTCGCTTCCGTGGCCTTCCTTTAATGAAGAGAACGGCAGCGTCGCGACGCGCGATGCCGGCGGCGTGGTGATGAACGCCATCGCGGGCGCGCTTCCGGAGCTGGTCGGGGGATCGGCCGACCTCGACCCGTCGACGAAAACGTACTTGAAAGATCGCGGCGACTTCCAGCCCGGCTCGTACGCGGGACGCAACGTCCACTACGGCGTGCGCGAGCACGCGATGGGGGCGATCAACAACGGCATCGCGGCGCACGGCGGGTTGCTGCCCTTCGGAGCGACCTTCTTCAACTTCACCGATTACATGAAGCCCGCGATGCGACTCGCCGCGATCAACAAGATGCGGCAGATCTACGTGATGACGCACGATTCGGTGTTTCTGGGAGAAGACGGACCCACGCACCAGCCGATCGAGCAGCTCGCGACCTTCCGCGCCACGCCGAACATCTACGAAGTCCGCCCGGGCGACGCGCTCGAAACGCTCGAAGCGTGGAAGCTCGCAATCCAGCCGCAGAGCGGGCCGTGGCTTCTCGTCCTCAGCCGGCAAAAGCTCCCGTTTTTGGGGAAACGGAATGCCGACGTCGCCAAGGGCGCCTACGTGCTCGTCGATTGCGACGGAACCCCCGACGCGATCTTGATAGCGACCGGTTCAGAAGTGTCGCTCGCGCGCGACGCTGGGGCGTTACTCGAAAAGCATGGGATGCGCGTGCGCGT
>JAFAIW010000005.1 GCA_019236495.1 Vulcanimicrobiota bacterium
GATCCGCGGCACGCGGAAAAATGCGCCTTGGCGCTGCGGCGCCATGGCGAGGACCGTCTCGCGATCGAGACACGGCCCGACCGCGTCGTCGCGCTCGACGTTGCGCGATTCGACCACCTGCGCGGTCGCCGAGATGGCTTCGGTGTCGAGTTTTTTCAAGGCGTCGACGTGTTCGAGCAAGTCGCCGAGCTGACGCCCGAAGAGCTCGACTTCGTCATCGGTCAGCGCGATGCGCGCCAATTTGGCGACGTAGCGAATGTCCATTTTATCGGATGACAAACTCTGGATACTCCGGATCGGATTTAGCGAATTCATCATCGGGCCATTGCGGAACGGGAGCGTTCCGAAATGGGTCTTCTTCTGCAGCCGCCGGTTCGCCATCATCGGCGGCAGCTTCCCGATAGAGCGTGACCAGCGTCTCGACGTGTCCGGTTTGCGGAAACATGTCGAACGGCTGAACGACGCCGAGCCGGTACCCATTGGCGGCCAGAAACTTCAAATCCCGGGCCAACGTCGCGGGATCGCACGAAAGGTACCAGATATGCGGCACGCGGGCGGCCGCCACCGCGCCCAGGGTACGCTCGTCGCTGCCTTTGCGCGGCGGGTCGAGGAAGACGACCTGCGCGCCGGCGAGCGCCGCTTGGCCGTCGGGCCGCCCGAGTACCTCCTCGACGCGACCGGCCTGAAACCGGACCGAACCCGTCAGGCTGTTGAGCTCCGCGTTCTCACGCGCCTCGGCCACCGCAGCGCGATTTTCTTCGATCCCGACGACGCTCGCGCCGTGTTTGGCGAAAAACAACGCGAACGTTCCGGCACCGCTGTAGAGGTCGACGATCTGCAGCGGATGCTGCAAGCCATGTTTCAAGAACGCGAGAATCCGCTCGACGATTTCAGTGTTGACTTGAAAGAACGACGCCGACGAGATCGCGTATCGTACCTCGCCGAGTTGCTCTTCGATCGTGCCGCGACCGGCCATCACCGCCTGCTTGCGCCCGAGGATCGCATTTTCGCCGCTCATGTCGTACGAATTCGAAACGCCGACCGCGGTCGGAATCTGCTGCATCACCGTGCTCGCGAGACGGCGCGCAGCGGCGGAGGCATGCGTGGTCGTGACCGTGACGACCGTTTGATCGGTCGCAAGCGCGGTACGCGCCACGACGTGACGCGCTCCTTCAAAAAACCGCACGAGTTCCCGGCTCTTGCGAATTCCGTTGAGCGCTTCGATCGCCGCGTCGAGCGCCGGTTGCACGATCGGACACGCGTCGATTGGAACGACGTCGTGCGAGCGCTGCTTGTAAAAGCCGAGCAGAGGCGGAGTAGCTGTGCGATCGACGACGAGCGACATTTTGTTGCGGTAGTTGCGCGGGTGGATCATTCCGACGGGCTTGCGGACCTTGACCTCGGCAAAGCCGCCGATACGCTGCAACGCGCTCGCAACGACCCCGCGCTTCCACGCGAGTTGGCCGTCATAGCTCAGGTGCTGCACCTGACATCCGCCGCACGAGCCGAAGACGCGGCAAAACGGCTCGACGCGGTGCGGCGAGGTCGCGAGCAATTCGCGCACTTCACCGACGGCGTACTTCGCCTTGCGCGCAGTGATGCGTACGCGCGCTCGCTCGCCCGGGAGCGGTCCAAAGACGAAGACGACCATCCCATCGAGACGGCCGACAGCTTGTCCGTTGGCTAAGAGGTCTCCGAAGGTGAGTTCGACCTCGGCGCCCACGCGGAGCGCGGGCGGACTAGCCGCCGTCTCGCTGTTCGTCAAGCGTTCGGAGCAGTTGGTTTGCCTCGTCGATCAGCGTTTGGATGCGCTGCGTCGTCGGATCGGAAGGGCGCCGATTGAGGAGCGCGCGGGCTACCGTGTACGCGACGGCGACGCCCAGCCCGGCGACGCCGATCCATAACAACGTGCGGCCGAGCGCGGGCATCCGGTCGGGTTGGTCTTTGGGGGGCGTATCTTGCGACGACACGCCGTTCCCGGTCTGCGCGTGGGTCAATCCCATCCTCCTCACGATGGCCGTTTCTTCGTGAAGGTTTCCACGCAATCTTGTCCGATGAACGCGAACGAATGGTTACTCGGCGATTGGGCAGCCGCGGCCCCGAAGTCGGCGCACTCGGCCTGGGCTGCATGGGCATGTCCGACTTTTACGGTCCGACCGACCGGAGCGAGAGTTTGGCGACGATTGCGGCCGCAATCGATGCCGGAATCACGCTACTCGACACCGGCGACTTCTACGGCATGGGCCACAACGAGCTGCTCATCCGCGAAGCGCTCGCAAAGATTCCGCGCGACCGCGTGCAGATCAGCGTCAAATTCGGCGCGCTGCGCGACTTTGCGGGGGACTGGAACGGCACCGATGGGCGTCCGGTCGCGGTGAAAAATTTTCTCGCCTACACGCTGCAACGGCTCGGGACGGATTACGTCGACGTTTATCGGGCGGCGCGCGTCGATTCGGCGGTGCCGTACGAAGAAACGATCGGGGCGATCGCCGAGATGGTGAAGGCCGGCTGGGTGCGAGACATCGGCGGCTCGGAGATCGGTGCGGAGACGTTGCGGAAGGCGGCGGCGGTGCATCCGATCTGCGATTTGCAGATCGAGTATTCGCTGGTGTCGCGCGGCATCGAGGCGCAGATTCTGCCGGCGTGCCGCGAGCTCGGCATTGCGATCACTGCGTATGGCGTGCTCTCGCGCGGTTTGATCAGCGGGCACTGGAGCAAGGACCGTTCGCTGACGGCGCGCGACTTCCGAAGCTACAGTCCGCGATTTAGCGGCGAGAACGTCGACACGAATCTGCAGCTAGTGGAAGCCTTGCGCCGTGTCGCCGAGGCAAAGGGCGTGTCGACCGCGCAGCTCGCGATCGCATGGGTGCTCTCGCGCGGCACGGATATCGTGCCGCTTATCGGCGCGCGCACGCGCGAGCGGTTGATGGAATCGATCGGCGCGCTCGACGTCACGCTAACGCCCGACGATCCCGCACAGATCGAACGTGCGATCCCCGCCGGTTCCGCCGCCGGCGATCGCTACGCCTCCTACGCAATG
>JAFAIW010000055.1 GCA_019236495.1 Vulcanimicrobiota bacterium
TTCTCGGGGCATGGTGCGCGCAAGGCGATCCGTCGCGTCCAACGACGATTCTTTCGAGCGGGTTCGATCTCACGCTCACGAACGAAAACGGCGCGACGTCGACGGGGCAGCCGCAAGGGATGTCGCGCAACACGATCGTCGCGTTGCAGTGGGATTTGGTGAATGGCACCATCACCTCGGATGGGCAGCGCATCGATTGGACCAACGGAACGTTTTGGAGCCGTTGCAGCGCAAACTCCCCGGGCAACCTCGATGGTCTGTGGTTCGCGGCCGGCGATGCGTCTCGCCAGTGCTCGATTCGTCAACGCTACGGAACGCTCATATTCCGTAACGAGCAAGGTGTCGTTGGGCGAGGCTCCTTCGATGGCCCGATGCACCTCACCGCAGACTGGTCCGGAACGTTGATTGGTGCCCGAATTTCGCGCAACGGCAAGCGGCTGGATTGGAGCAACGGTACGTTCTGGACGCGGAGTCCATTCTGACCCTCTTCTCCTGCGCTTCAAAACCGCGCGCTACCGTAAACACATGAAGAAAACGACGATCGTGCAAGGCCATCCCGATCCGTCCGCGGGCCGGCTCAACCGGGCTCTCGCCGAACGGTATGCAGAAGCTGCGATTGCCGGTGGAGGCGAAGTCCGGTACGTCGACGTGGCGTCGCTCGACTTTCCACTGCTGCGCAAACCGGAAGACTTTTACAACGGCAAAGCACCCGATGCGATTCGCGCCGCGCAAGAAGACATCGCGTGGGCCGATCACCTGGTCTTTTTCTATCCGCTGTGGATGGGCGACGTACCCTCGCTTCTCAAAGCGTTCATCGAGCAAACGTTCCGCCCCGGATTTGCAATGGCGTACGGAGCGCGCTTGCCGAAGGGCCTGTTGCGCGGCAAGTCGGCGCGCCTCGTGGTGACGATGGGAATGCCTGCATTTTTCTATTCCACCATGTTCGGCGCGCACACCGTGAAGGCCATCACGTTGAACCTTCAGATGTGCGGCATCAAGCCGGTGCGGCATACGTTCATTGGCGGCGTCGGCGAGGCATGCGCCAAGACGCGCGAGCGCTGGCTGAATGCCATGCGAACGATCGCGGAAGAAGATGCTGCGGCGCAGCCGCGCCGCGCACGCCATGCGGTTGCCGTTGCCGCGCGTGCCGTTGGGTTTGCCGGATTGCTCGGCGCGGGTGCCTATCTCGGGCGGGCCGCATTGACGTTTGCGCGGTTTGGGAATACGACGCGCAGCGATTCGCTTTTGGATAGCGTGATGCCGGCGTATGACGTGCGACTCGATCACCGCGTTGCGATCGAAGCGCCCGCTTCCATTGCGTTCGAAGCGATGCATCACACCGACTTCGAACGTTCCCCCATCGTGCAGGCCCTCTTCCGCGCGCGGGAGATTCTTCTGGGATCGCGACACGCCAAACGCGAGATTTCGGGTGGCCTTTTTGAACAGTTGGAAGCGATCGGCTGGCGAGCCGTCGCAGAGGACCCGGGACGCGAGCTCGTGTTTGGAACGGTAACGCAACCGTGGCGAGCGGATCCGGTCTTTCATCCCTTGCCCCGTGAAGACTTTGCGGCGTTCGACCAGCCTGGCTATGCCAAGATCGCGTTTACGCTTCGCGTCGACCCGGACGGTGCGCAGCGATCGATCGCGCGGACCGAAACGCGCGTGCAGACGACCGACACGGCGAGCCGCATGAAATTCCGTCGCTACTTCGCGTTGCTCTCGCCGGGAATCGAATTGCTGCGCCTGGTGCTGTTGCAGCAGGTCAAGAGCGAGGCTGAGTCGCGCCGCTTGGTAGCGGCGCAGGCGTAGCGGGGACGGTTTTCGAGAACGCGACGCGCGCGTCGTCGGCCGTGTATCCCGTGAGGCTGCGCGAACCGTCGATGACGACGTTTTGCCCGCGTACGAGATATCCGGCGAACTGCCCGGGAAACCCGACCGCATAGTCTGCGACATACGTAATGACCGACGTCGCGACGGCTTCATTTGGACCCTGCCGTGCGTTCGACTCATTGCGCAGCGCGATCGTCGTGCCGTCGTCGGCCACCACCCACTCGAGCTGCACCGCGATCCGGCCGGGTCGTCCATTCCAGCCGGCCGCTTCCGCTTCGACCACTTGACCGCGTCCCGGCGCGCCTTTTGAAATGACGATCGAACGGCCGATTGCGACGTCGCTCGTGACGCGCACGTCGAACGAATCGCCGGCATGCGCCTTGGCAGACGACACCTTTCCCACCGCGGCCACGA
>JAFAIW010000210.1 GCA_019236495.1 Vulcanimicrobiota bacterium
TGCCCGATCGCCCAACCGCCTTCGGCGAAGAGCGCCGGCCCGAGGCTGCGCGCCGGATTCACCGACGTGTTGGTGATCGGAATGCAAATCAAGTGGATCAGCGTCAGACAGAGCCCGATGGCGAGCGGCGCGAAACCCGCGGGCGCGCGACGATCCGTCGAGCCGAGGATGACCATCAAGAAGAAAAACGTCAGCACCGCTTCCGCAACGAAGGCCGACGCCATACCGTAACCGCCCGGTGAGTGGTCGCCAAATCCGTTTGCGGCGAAGTTTCCCGCACCGGCGAAGTCCGCGCGTCCGGAAAGTATCGCGTAGAGCACGGCTGCGGCGGCGATTGCGCCGATGCACTGCACGATGATGTACCACAGGACGTCGCGCCCTTCGAAGCGTTTGCCGAGCCACAATCCAACCGTGACCGCCGGATTGAAATGCGCGCCGGAAATCGGCCCGAAGGCATATGCGCCCGTCAAAACCGTCAGTCCGAATGCGAACGCCACACCCGCAAAACCGATGCCGATGGGGGTTTGCAGCTTGTCGTGCGTGAGAAAGAGCGCGGCGAAAATGGCGCTGCCGCAGCCGCCGAATACCAGCCAAAACGTCCCGAGAAATTCCGCCGAAAGGCGCCGTGCAATACTCAAGGTGACCTCCACTTTGCGTTTTTCGGAGCGCTAAAACACAACGACGCGGCGTAACGCCGCGCCGTTGCACGCGTTTACCGGATGACTCTTTCTAGAACAGGTTCCAGAGATACTGGTTATAGACTTCGTGATGGTACTGCACTTCTTGGGCTTTCACGAAGGTTCCGAGCAGTCGCGGGCATCGATCGGCACTGGCTTGCTTCAGGTCCGCATACCGCGCCTTGACGTCCTCACCGAGCAGTTTCTCAATCCATTCCGAACGACGGAATCCGTCGAGCGCATCGTAGATGTTGTCGGGGAGATAGCGCTCGGCTTGACGCAGATTTTTTACCTTTGAGATGCTGCCTTCGAGTCCGGTTTTGAACACCGCAAGCATCACCATGTACGGATTGGCATCAGGGGACACGGAGCGCACCTCGATGCGAGCGCTTCGTTCGTTTCCGATCGGAATGCGAATCATCGAGCCGCGGTCGACCGCCGACGCCTTGATTTGATTCGGCGCCTCGAAATGCGGATCCAAACGGCGATATGCGTTCACGCTCGCGTTGAGCATCAAACAAACGTCGCTGCCGTGCGTCAGAATGCGGTCGACGAATTGCCAGGCAAACCGGCTTACCTTCTCGTCGCCTTTGGCATCCCAAAAGAGATTCTTGCCGTCCTTGCTGATCGAGATGTTCGTGTGCATGCCGCTTCCGTTCACGCCCACCACGGGTTTCGGCAAAAACGATGCGGTCATCCCGAGCTTCGTTGCGACCTGGCGGCAAATCAACTTATAGAGTTGGATCTGATCGGCGGCCGCGACGACTTCGCCATACGAATAATTGATCTCGAATTGCGACGGCGCGACTTCCGGATGATCTTTTTCGTTCTCAAATCCCATGGCGCGCTGCACTTCCGCGACCGTATCGATGAAGGTGCGTAGCGGGTCGCCCGGGAGAGAATGGTAGTAGCCGCCGGTGTTGACGTACTCGAATTTGCCGGTTTCGTTGTAGCGGCGCTCGGCATCGAGCCCTTGAAAGAGAAATCCTTCGATTTCGTTGGCGGCGTTGAGCGTGTAGCCTTCCTTCTTGTAGTAGTCCGCCGAGAGCTTCTTGAGCATGCCGCGGATGTCGCCGGCGAAGATCGAACCGTCGCGATCCAAGACGTCCGCAAAAACCAGCACTTTACCGGGACCGAAGAAGTCGGCCGGCGCCCAGTAAAATGCCGTCCAATCCAACGACAGACGTAGATCGCTTTCCCGTTGCGGCGTAAATCCGCGAATCGACGAGCCGTCGAACGTCAGGTTGTCGCTGTTTTTCAACAAGAACTTCTTGTCGTAGTCCAGCATGTGCAACCGGCCTTCCAGATCGCTGAAAAGCACGGTCACGGCCTTGATGCGTTTCTCGTCGGCGAGATATTTGAGGCGCTCGTCTTGCGTGTGACGAGCGGTCGCGCGATCCTTGCGCTGACGCTTCGCGCGTAGATTCAGCTCCTCGAGTTCCGAGTACGGGAGCATAAGGAAGTCTCGGAGCTCTCCTCCGGATTTTTCCACTCTTTCCACAGGGTTCATCGGTGCACGCTCTCCTCTCGACGCCATGGCGTTTGACTGGACCGGTTTGGCAGCATCGCCGGTCGGCCTTTGTGCAACTGGCTAAACGTTCGGCGCATTCGAACACCCTTCGGACAACGTCGCCAAGTGGGGCGAATCGGGATAACGAGCCGGCCCCTTTCGTCCTAAAATAAAGCCACGAAGGAGATCACGCGTGAAAAATATCGTCTTATCTTTCATTTGCGGAGTGGCGATCGCCGCCGTCTCGAGCGGCCCGGCGCTCGCCGCCCCGCCGAATATTACGGGAATGTGGACGGTCGACCAGCAGGGCCTGAACGGCGGAAGCAGCGCGACCATCACGCTCAAGCAGTCCGGAATGAGCGTCGTCGGCAGCAACGCCAAAAACGGCAACGGGTTCACCGGCACGTTCGTCAACGACACGCAAATCAACGGGACGTGGAAGGGGCCGGGCGGCGCCGGGTGGCTTACCGTCTACGTCAGCCCCAACGGTCATAGCTTTAACGGAACGTGGGGTTACAACGGACGCAAAGCCAACGGCAGCTTCGTCGGCAACAAAGTTCTGCCGCCCTCGCCCGTGACGGCCGCAGGAACGTGGAATGTCGCCGGCGCCGGCGGACCGACCGCCTTCGTCGGAACGATGAAGTGCACGCAGTCCGGCAAAGCCGCCGTCTGCAAGATCGGCCCCGCGGTCATCAACGGAGCGTTCAAGACCGCAGACAAGATCCGCGCAAAGTGGACCGGCCCTGGAAAAACGGGATGGTTCTCGTTCTGGTTCAACGACGACAACAACAGTTTCAACGGCGTCTGGGGCTATGGCCCCGACACGACGCCGGCAGTTGGACGCGTCGTCGGACAGCGCGCTCTCTAAACGCTCGGTCCGATACCTCTCCTTAGAGGCGAGCCTGTCGGGCTCGCCTCTTCCTTTCACAAAACTCTTGACACAAGTATACTGTGTGTCGTATAGTGAATGACACATCGGGTACACCATACAGTATAACGCCGAAAAGGAGCCCCTCGTGATTGCTAGCCATCAGCCCGCCTCCGAGCAACGGACGCGGATTTTGCTCCCACAACGTGAGCCGCGGAAGCTCTTCGCCGGTTGGGGCGTCCGGCTCTGAGCAACGAGCTCTTCGAGAACCTGCGGCTGGAGCTACGGCGCGGTTGTCTGGCTCTGGCGGTGCTCGCGCATCTGCACGAAGAGCACTACGGCTACACGCTGCGCAAAGCGCTCGCCGACCACGGTCTCGACATCGACGAAGGCACGCTCTATCCGCTTCTGCGCCGCCTTGAAAGCCAAGGGCTCTTGCAGAGCGAGTGGCGCGAAGAAAACAAGCGCAAGAAGCGCTTCTATCAGCTCTCCGCCGATGGTCGCGAAACGCTTTCGCGCTTGCTCGCGGAGTGGAAACTCATCAACGCATCTCTCGATCGGATCGTCGCGGAGGCTTGAAAAAATGGAACTCGTCGAACGCTACTTGAACGCCGTGAAGCGTCTGCTACCGAAAGCACAGCAGGACGACATCGTTGCGGAGCTCTCCGACGATATCAGCACGAAAATCGAAGCGCGAGAGAGCGAATTAGGGCGAGCACTCACGCTGCAAGAGCAGGCGGACGTCCTGAAACCCTACGGTCGTCCCATCGTTGCGGCGGCACGCTACCGTCCGCACCAATACCTCATCGGGCCGGGGGTTTTTCCCTACTATCTCGCAACGCTGCGCACCGGCCTACCGATTCTGCTGGCTCTCGAATTCGGAGGCGCGCTGCTCGAGACGCTGACGAATGCCTCGATCTTCCCGGCGGGATTCATCTTCAACAGCGTCGTTTGGTTCGTCGGCGTCGTCACGCTGTTCTTTGCCATCCGCGAGCGCGCCGTCGCTCGATCGACCCCGGGGCGGTGGAATCCGATGACGCTGCCGCCGCTCGGCACCGAGGCGATTTCGCGAACGTCCATCACGATCGATCTCATCTTCAATCTCGTTTTTCTGGGCGTGATCCTCGACGTGCCGGGCATCCGTGCGACGCTCTGGACGCTGATGACCGCGGCCTCGAAAGCATCGCTGCCGCTGAGCGTCGCCGGCGCGTGGCAACCTCTTCTTGCGGCTCTTGCGATCGTCTCCGTCGTCATCGTCGTCCAAGACTGCATTTTGCTGGTCCGGCCCTATTGGACGCGCTTTCGTTCGGCAACCCTCGCGTGCACGAGCCTGGCAGCGGGCGTCATTTTCTCGCTCGCGCTGCAGTCGCACGCGCTCACGATCGTCGCCTCGACCCCGGCAATGCGCGACGCCGCTGCCGCGCTCAATTCCGCAGTTTGGATCAGCCTATTGCTCGGTGCGCTGATCGCCTACGCATGCGCCGTCTACTACGCAATTGCGGCCTTCCGCCGCTCCGGCGCCGCTGCCAGGTCTGCAGTTTCCGGATAAAGCCTCCGGCTCGCCTGCACTACACTGCAGGTAAGGCTACTCTTGGAAAGTGAGGATCTGCATGCTTGAAGCGTTGAGCCGTCGCTGGTGGGTGTTCTTGCTGCGCGGCATCGCTGGGATCGTTCTGGGCATTCTCGCGTTCGCTTGGCCGGGAATTACGTTGCTCAGTTTCGTTATCGTGTTCGCGGCCTATCTTTTGGTCGATGGTGTCTTTGCGGTGATCGCCGCGCTCTCGGGAGAGGCGGGAAGCCGATGGGGCCTTCTGCTTTTCGAGGGCATCTTGGCAATCGTCGTCGCGATCTTGCTGTGGGCATATCCGGGGATGAGCGCGATCTTCTTTATCTACTTCTTCGCGGCGTGGGCAATCGTCAGCGGCATCGCCGAAATCGTTTTCGGCGTGCAGTTGCGCGACGTGATCACGAACGAATGGTTGTACGTGCTCGGCGGCATCGTTTCCATCATTTTCGGAATCTGGGTGATGCGCGAGCCGCTGAGTGGTGGGGTCGCGATCGTTTGGATCATGGGCAGCTACGCGATCGCTTTCGGCATCATCCAGCTTATTCTCGCGTTCCGCGTTCGCTCGCTCAAAGCGGCCTAAGTCGCATCGAAGGGGTTGTTGACAGGCGCGCGTTCGCGTTCTAATATATAACCTAATGGTTAACTATAACCGACGCCTCGACGACGTCTTCGGAGCGCTCGCAGACCCGACACGCCGCCGTATCGTCGAGCGCCTCGCGCGCGGCGAGATGACCGTGGGCGAGATTGCCGCCGGCTTCGCACTATCGCAGCCCGCAATCTCCAAGCATGTCAAAGTGCTCGAACGTTCGCAGCTCATCGCGCGATCGGTTGAAGGTCGAGTTCACCGCGTGCGGCTTCAATCCAAAGCCCTGCTGCAAGCTTCCGGATGGCTCGACGCGCAGCGGGCGTTTTGGGAATCACGACTCGACAGCCTCGGTCACTTCCTCGCGCACAGCGCACCGCGTCCATCCACACAAAAGGGCAAAAAATGAGCGATCTACAGGCGGCTACCATTCCCGCGCTCGTCGTGCACCGCACCTATCCAGCACCGGCGTCGCGCGTCTATGAAGCGTGGACGCGGCCCGAACTCGTACGACAGTGGTTCCAACCCGGCGATAATCCAATCACGAACGTGGAGATGGACGTACGCCCGGGCGGACGCTACCGCATAACGTTCCGAATGCAAGACGGCGAGGATTGGACCGTCGGCGGCGTGTATCGCGAAGTTCGCGCGCCCGAACGGCTTTCGTTCACCTGGCAATGGGAAGGCGACGAAGCCGAAATGCTGGTGACGCTTGAGTTTCGCGAGCAGGGCGAAGCCACCGAGCTCGTCCTTACGCACGAACGTTTCGCCGAAGAGGCGTCGCGCGAACGGCACGGACACGGCTGGAACGACGGTCTCGACAAGCTCGGCGCTTTCTTGGAACCGGCGAAGGGGTCTGCATGAAGGAAACGATTGCGCGCGAAACGATCACCTGATCGAACCGCGAAGGCACCGCTGATTCGTGCAAAGAACCTCGCGGCATGAGCAGCGTACGGTTACTCGTCGGAACGCGCAAGGGTGCGTTCGTCCTCACGGCCGACGGAAAACGCGAACGATGGGACGTCAGCGGCCCGCATTTCGCGGGATGGGAAATCTACCACCTGAAGGGTTCTCCCATCGATCCGAACCGGATCTACGCCTCGCAAACGAGCGGGTGGTTCGGACAAGTGATCCAACGCTCCGACGACGGCGGAAAAACCTGGGAGCCCGCCGGAAATAAATTCGTTTACGACGGCGTACCCGGCACGCATCAGTGGTATGACGGGACACCGCACCCCTGGGAATTTGCGCGCGTGTGGCACTTGGAGCCGTCGCTCGCGGACCGAGAAACCGTCTATGCCGGCGTCGAAGACGCCGCGCTCTTTGCCAGCACCGACGGCGGGCAAAACTGGGCGGAGCTTTCGGGCCTCCGAACGCATTCGACCGGCTCGTCGTGGCAACCGGGCGCGGGGGGAATGTGTCTGCATACGATCATCGAGGACCCGACGAATCCCAAACGCCTCTTCGTGGCGATTTCCGCCGCCGGCGCCTTTCGAACCGACGACGGCGGAAAGACGTGGAAGCCCATCAACCGCGGTTTGAAATCGGCGCAAATCCCCGATCCGAACGCGGAGGTTGGGCACTGCGTGCATCACATCGCCATGCATCCGTCGCACCCGAAGACGCTCTTCATGCAAAAGCACTGGGACGTCATGCGAACCGATGATGCAGGCGACTCGTGGAAAGAAGTGAGCGGCAACTTGCCGACCGATTTCGGCTTTGCGATCGACGTTCACGCGCACGAACCGGAAACGCTGTACGTCGTGCCGATCAAAAGCGATTCCGAACACTTTCCCATCGATGGAAAGCTGCAAGTCTTTCGCAGCCGAACCGGCGGCGACGAGTGGGAAGCGCTGACCAAAGGCCTCCCGCAGCGCGACTGTTACGTCAACGTGTTGCGAGACGCGATGAGCGTCGACCGGCTCGATTCGTGCGGTGTCTATTTTGGTACGACCGGCGGGCAAGTCTATGCGTCGAACGATGGAGGCGACAGCTGGACCGCGATCGTGCGCGATTTACCGGCCGTACTCTCCGTGGAAGCTCAAACGCTGCCATGATCCGCGTGGTGCTTCCCGCGCACCTGCGCACGCTGGCGCGCGTGAGCGGCGAGGTCACCATCGAATCGCGCAACGGAGTGACGCAGCGCAGCGTTCTCGACGCGCTCGAGGCCCGTTTTCCCACGTTGCGCGGCACGATTCGCGATCAAATCACGCAGAAGCGCCGGCCGTTCATCCGTTTTTTCGCGTGCGAGCGAGATCTTTCACACGAGCCGCCCGACGCGCCCCTCCCCGATGCGGTCGCCAGCGGCGCCGAGCCGTTTCTCATCATCGGAGCGATGGCCGGAGGCTAGCGTTCGGCGGGCGTACACGTGAGTGAACTCCGCGCCGAACAGCACGATTTGCGCCGAATAATTCACCCACACCATAAACACCACGAGACCGCCGAAGGCCCCGTAGCCGTTGGCAATTGCAGCGTGACCGAGATACCATCCGAGCAACGACTGTCCGGTAACGAAAAGCAGGGCTGAGATCGCTGCGCCGACCCAAACGTCGCGCCACGAGATCCGGCAATCGGGCAAGTACGCGTAGATGATCCCAAACAAGACCGCGACGACGACAAACGATATCACGAAGTCGGCAATCTTTGCGACCGCCGGAAATGCGGGGAAAACGTCGCGCAGTGCAGGTCCCGCCGCCGTCAGCGCGGTGCTCGCGAGCAACGAGACGAGGAGCAGCAGCGCGATGCCGACGACGACGGCGAATGACGAAGCGCGTTCGCGGATATTTCCCCATAGGGTGCGTTTTTGAGCTTCCACGTCCCAGATGGTGTTGAGCGCATCCTGGAGCGCCGAAAATAGGCCGACGGCGCCTAAGACGAAGACAAACCATCCCACGATTTGTGCGATGGTTCCCGCCCGGCGCTGCGCGAAGGTTGCGGCCACGATTGCATCGATTCCGTCCGCGGCCGCCCTGCCGGCGTTTTGCTGTAAGTATGCGTGCAGCATGGCAAGCGTTCCGCGGTGCTGACCCAGGACGAAACCGAGGATCTCGACGACCACGATAATTAACGGCGCAATCGCGAAGGTCGTAAAGTACGCAATCGCAGCTGCGAGCCATTGCGCCTTGTGGCGCTGGTACTGCGCGAGCGTTTCTTTGACGAGCGCGATCATGCTTCGTATGTACCCCGCGGTTGGGCGGCGCGGCTGATTCAAATTTGCGCAAGCGGGAACAAACCGAATGGTTAGTCGTTCCTGGAGGCAGCCTATGGCGCAAGCGAGCGTCAATGCGACGCATTTCGAAAACATTCCACCGTTCGCCAAAGGGGCGGCCGGCGAAGTGGTCCATGCGGTGATCGAGACGCCGAGTCGGACGCGGCTGAAATACGAATTCGAACCGGACTTCGGTATTTTCAAGCTCAAGCAAGTGCTTCCCGATGGCCTTGAGTGGCCGTACGATTACGGCTTCGTCCCGCGAACTCTGGCGGACGACGGCGACCCGATCGACATCTTGGTGCTCTCCGACGTGCCGACTTTTACCGGTTGCTTGCTGGAGTGCCGAATCTTGGGAATCGTCCGCATGCGCAAGGACGGCGTAGAAAACGACCGCCTAATCGCCGCACCGGTCCGCCGCGGCGGCGTGGCGCAGACGAGCGATGTTTACGAGGACGTCGACGATATCCCAAAAGAGACGATGGACGGCATCTGCCGCTTTCTGGTCGAGTATTCCGCCGAAGAAGGCCACGAGATCGAGTTCAAAGGCGTGAAGTCCCGCAAAAAGGGACTGGCGGCCATCGAGGCCGCGATGGAAACGTACGATAAACGCCATCATTAAAAGGAAATAAGCTCTCCGGGGTTTGTCAGCTTCGAACCCTATGCTGATCCCGAAATGATTGGCAAACTTTCGATTCCATTCTCGAGCAAAGCCCTTCCGGCCGCTCTTCCGGATTTTTCCCGAATTCGCACCTGGCTCGGCAAGCATCGTTTCCTCGCGATTTGCGCCGGCATGCTTGCCATCGCCGCGCTCGTTGCGGGGACGATCGCGGTACGGACGCAGGCAGCGCCGGCGTACGTCACACAGCCCGTGCTGCAACAAGACCTAACGCAATCGGTGACTGCATCCGGAACGGTCAATCCGCAAAACATCGTGAGCGTCGGAACGCAAGCGTCCGGCACGATTTCCGCCATTTACGTCGACTACAATAGCCGTGTGAAGCGCGGCGAGATATTGGCGCGCATCGATCCGACGCAAATGCAGGCCCAGCTGGACCAGGCGACCGCAACCCTCGCGCAAGCCCAAGCGCAGGCGGGGGCGCAGGCGCAAAACGCGAGCGGAGCTGTTTCCGGCGTAACCGTCGCGCAGGCCGGCATCGAGACCGCGCAAGCGAACGTTGTGAAATCGCAAAGTGCGCTTGCGGTCGCGAACTTGACCGTCGCGCGCGACAAAGCTTTGCTTTCCAAAGGCTACATCGCGCAAAGTCAATACGACACCGACGAAAGCACCGCGGTGGGCGCGCAAAGCGCGCTCGAGGCGGCGCAGGCCGCCGCCGTACAGGCGAAGGCGCAAACCGCGCAAACGAGCCAGCAAGCCTCGGGGTCGCAGTATACCGCAGCCGCGCAAGAGGCCGCCGTGCAGATCGCTCAGGCGCAGGTCGCACAGGCGCAATACACGCTCGATCACAGCGTGATCACTTCACCGGTCGACGGCACCGTCGTGGCACGCAACGTTTCCGTGGGCCAAACGGTCGCGGCAAGTTTCCAAACGCCGACCCTCTTTACGATCGCGCAGAATCTGCAAAAGATGGAAGTCGACATTTCAGTCGGCGAACCGGACATCGGGAACGTGCGAGTCGGCGACGCGGTGGGCTTCAGCGTGCTCGCATACCCGAATCAGACGTTCAACGGCAAAGTCTCGCAAGTGCGCGTCAATCCGACGACGATCAACAACGTGGTCACCTACGACGTCGTGTGTCTGGTCGATAATCCGCGCGGCCAATTGCTGCCGGGGATGACCGCCAACGCCTCGATCGGCGTCGCGACGGTGCGTAACGCGCTCGTCGTTCCGACGCAAGCCCTGACCTGGCGTCCGGCGCGCGCAACGCACACGACGCGGAATAGCGCGACCTCTCCATGGGGTCAAACGGGTTCGGGCGTTGCGGGCGGCGTCACGACCGGCGCCGACGGCGTGGTGTTCGTCGAGCGGGCCGGCCGGCCGCACGCGGTGCGCGTTCGGATCGATTTAACGAGCGGAACGCTGGTCGCGGTAACGCCGCTACGCGGCACGCTTGCCGCCGGTGATGCGGTCGTCATCTCGGATGCGTCCGCGACGAGCGCGCGGAGCACGCGGGGTGCCGCATCGCCGATCGGCGGAAACTCGATGGGCATCGGAAGGGCGATACACTGATGAGCGTCGTCGTCGTGCAAAACTTGCGCAAACATTATCCGATGGGTGAGGCCGACGTCGTCGGCCTCGACGGCGTCACCTTGACCATCGAATCGGGTGAATTCGTGGCCGTGATGGGGCCGTCCGGGTCCGGAAAATCGACCTTCATGCATATCGTCGGGCTGTTGGACGAGCCCACCTCCGGACGGTACGCGTTCGAAGGATCCGACGTCACGTCGCTCAGCGCGGACGAGCGCGCCGACATTCGAAGCCGGCGTCTGGGCTTCGTCTTTCAATCCTACAACTTGCTGCCGCGGACGACCGCGCTTGAAAACGTCGAACTTCCAATGATCTACGCCGGCGTATCCGAGCCGAAGCGCGAGCGAATAGCCTTGGAGAAGATGGACTTGGTGGGAGTCGCACACTTGCGCGAGCACAATTCCAATCAAATGTCGGGCGGACAACAGCAGCGTGTTGCGATCGCGCGCTCGCTCGTAAACGAGCCGGCGCTCATTCTCGCCGACGAACCGACCGGGGCACTCGACACGAAGTCGTCCAAAGATGTGATGGAACTCTTTGCCAAACTGAACGAGGAACACGGCAAGACCATTCTGATCGTGACCCACGAGCCGGACGTTGCCGCCTATGCAAAGCGTGTGGTGACGTTCCGGGACGGATGCATCGTTTCCGACGAACGCCGCGCGGAGCGTGCCGCATGAACATGCATGGGACGTTGCGCTTAGCACTGAACGCCTTGATCCGCAATCGCACCCGATCGCTCTTGACGATGCTGGGCATCATTATCGGCGTTGCCGCCGTCATCGTGACGGTGGCGATCGGAGCGGGCGCGCGCGAATCGGTTCAAGCACAGATCGATAGCCTCGGCAGCAACATGATCGTCGTGCTGCCCGGCAGCGTAACGCTCGGCGGCGCGCGCTCGGGATCGGGCGGCGCTTCGACCCTGACGCCGGAGGACGGCATGGCAATCGCCAAACTCCCGGACGTGGCAGCCGTTTCGCCGTCCGTCACCGTGCGGGCGCAAGTCGTTGCAGGCAACAACAATTGGCAGACGTCGGTCGTCGGCGTCGCCCCGACCTATACGTTCATTCGCAGCTGGCCGCTAGCTTCAGGTATCTTCATTTCGGAAAACGACGTCCTTTCGGCGACGAAGATTTGCGTGCTCGGACAAACCGTCGTGCAAAATCTCTTTCCGGACGGAAGTTCTCCGCTCGGGCGCGTCGTCATCATCAAAGGCGTGCCGTTCACCGTCGTGGGAACGCTCAGCCCGCTCGGTCAGAGCGGCCTCGGACAAGACCAAGACGATACCGTTCTGGTTCCGTACACGTCCGCGATGCAACGCTTGAGCGGACAAACAACCGTCAACGCGCTCACGATCTCGGCTTCAGATGCCACCCACGTTGCCGCAGTGCAACAAGAGGTAACGGCGCTTCTCGAAGAGCGCCATCGCATCGTTCCTCCACAGCCGGACGATTTCTTCGTGCGCAATCTGCAAGACATCGCCGCCGCGGCATCGTCCACCGGGGCCGTCATGGAATTTCTTCTCGCCGGCGTAGCTGCGGTGTCGCTTATCGTGGGCGGCATCGGTATCATGAACATCATGATGGTTTCGGTCACCGAGCGTACGCGCGAAATTGGCTTGCGGATGGCGGTCGGAGCGCGCGGCCGCGTCATTCTCAATCAATTTCTGACCGAATCGATGGTGCTGGCGACGGCAGGGGGATTGCTCGGGGTCGTGTGCGGACTGGTCGGGACGATGCTGGTCGCACTCCTCGCGCACTGGCCGATGCTGATTCCGCCGGTCTGGATTGCACTCTCGGTGTTTTTCTCGGCAATGGTCGGGGTCTTTTTCGGCTACTACCCGGCCCGGAAAGCCGCGGCGCTGCGTCCGATCGACGCACTGCGCTTCGAATAGATGACGCGCGTTGCGGTGGTCGACGACGAGCGGCGCATTCGTGAAATGCTCGAGCTCGCCTTAGTC
>JAFAIW010000131.1 GCA_019236495.1 Vulcanimicrobiota bacterium
ACGCGCTACACCATCCGCCGTCAAACGAACGGCCGGGTCCGCATGACGATCGTCGAACCGATAAATCCCCACCACCGCGCCGAGAGCGACACAACGTCCTTTGGATCGTTCCACGTGACGGACCAAACCAAGGGTGCCTTCGAGGTCACGACCGTTGAAAACGACGCCCGCGTCGATCTTGGATCGCTGTTCATTTTGGCGGTGCTGTGCGGTTGCATCGTCGCGACGATTCTCGGAATGGCGGTCGCAAACGAGAACGACGGCCACCTCGAGCTGGCATGGACGAAGCCGGTCTCGCGTACCTTGTATCTCCTGCAAACGGCCGCGATCGGGGTCCTCGGAATCGTTTTGGCCGAAGTGATGACCGTGCTCGCGATCGCGACAATCATGGCGATGTACGGTTTGGCGTACTTGATTCACGTCAGCAACCTCACGCTGAGAGACATCGCGTTCTCCCTCTTGGTCGCGCTGGCGTTCTACGCGATCGTACAGGCGATGACGGCGTCGACGCGGCGCACCGGTTGGGCGATCGTCTCGATCTTTTGGGTGGTGTCATTGATCCTGCCGGTTTTTCATCACACTGAATGGCTGAATGTCGGCAGCATCGTGCGCATCGTCAACGTCGTGAACCCGAACGCATACTTCTACAGCTTCACGGCGCTGCCGGCCAATCCGGGCTTCATGGCGTTGCCCGGCTCGGCGACCGCCTATTTCACCGGACTTCTGGTTCTCGTCGTCGCCGGCATTGGGCTGGCGATCGCGCAATGGCAACGTGTGGAGGCATGACCATGCTGCTTGGAACGAACTTCACCATCACCCTCGGCGTATGGCGCCTACGGTTCGTGCTCGCGCTCGAAGACGTCGAAGAAAGGCCGCCGGCACCTGCGCCGGAGCGCCCACATCACGTCACGTTGAAGCAGTTTACGGGAGTCAACTGACGATAAACGATGCGGGATGTGCCGCCGCTCGATAGACGAACGCCCCGTTCTCGATCGAATAGAAGTACAGGTTTGGATCGATCGGATCGCCGTTGAACGAAAATTCGTACGTTCCGAGCAAACCGTCGAAGGGCGCGGAGTTTTCCAAAGCCTGTGCGAGCGAAAGGCGCGTCGTCGAATTGATTCGCTTGACGGCGGCGATCGCCAACTGCGCGGCCGCAAATCCGAATGTCATGAGCGGCGTAACCTGGCCGAACCGCGTTCGCATGTCGGTTACGTACGTGTTGAATGCCGGAATGCGTTCGACCGGCGGCATCGACGTGGAAACGATCGAGGCAGAGCCGAGCGCATCGGCGTACTTTTCTAGAGTGAGCGTCGTGTAAAAGCCCGCCGAGGCGCCGAAGGAGTTTTGATATCCGGCTTTGCGCAGCGCCGGCACGATCGGGCCCATGGGGACCGAATTACCCGCGAGAAAGACGTAGTCGGCTTTCGTCGCGACGATGTCGTGAGCGACTTTGTCGTACGCGGGCTTTTCTTGCGAGAACGTTACGATTTGCGCCGGAAACCCGCTACGGTGCGCTTGATCCGCAAAACCGCGCGCAACTTCGAAGCCGTAGTCGCCGTCTTGCGTCAATGCAATGGCCAGCTGCGGCTTCACGTCGTGCGCCAGCGCTTGTGCGAACAGACGCCCCTCGACGCTATCCTTCGTTGGGAGGCGAAAGACGTTCCGGTACCCGTGCGACGTGATTGGATCGAACGTCGAGGCCGGTACGATCAGCGGCATCAAAGCGTTGTTGTAGTAGGGTAAAACTGAATTCGTAATGGCGCCCGTAAGGTGCCCCACGGTGGCGAAGCACGTCGGATCGTTGATCGCGAACTGCGCCGCGAGCGCGGCGGTCGCAACGGCATTGCGATCGTCGTACGTGCGAACGTCGAAGACCCGATCGAGCGGCGTTGCATCGCGATTCGATTCGTAACATGCCGTCAGGGCTCCGCGCCGGAGCTGCTCGCCGAAATCGGCCAGCTCGCCGCTGAATGGCGCGCATACCGCCACGATCGATTGCTGCGCGTATGGGCCGGGCGTTTGTGCGAGCGCACTTCCTCCCGCGCTCGTAACCGCCGCGGCCGTCCCTGCGAGAAAGGCGCTACGCTTCATCGCGGCAGAATGAACGCCGTCGCGGTGGCGATCAAAAAGATTACCGAGAACGCCATATTCGCCGTGAAGATCCGCGCGTTGAGCGTGAAGAGGTCGGGGGCGCTGCGGCCTTGGTACACTTCATACGCCCAAAGCGCACCGGCGTAGAGAATCCCGCCGGCATACGCGGAGCCGGCGCCCGCGGACTTTCCCGCTGCAAAGAGGCACACGATCATAAACGCGTGGAGCGCATAAAACGTCCGCATTCCCGCAGACTCTCCAAAGCGCGCCGGTAGCGACGCGATGTTGTTCGCACGATCGGCCGCGACGTCCATCATGGCATAGGGAATATCGAAGCCCGCAACCCAGACGGTGACCGCCGCGAACAACCACAGCGCCGGTGCGCGAATCGTTCCGGTCACGGCAATGTATGCACCGAGCGGCGCGAGACCGTCGACCGCGCCGAGTACGAAGTGCACGAGCCACGTAAAGCGTTTGCAGAGCGGATAGATCAAGAGGCCGATTGCGGCGACCGGCACGAGAGCCAAACACAACGGATTGAGCTGCCAGGAAGCCACGATCAAGAGCCCCAGTCCTACGATGGTCGCCCACACCATCACGGACGGCGCGAGGCGGCCGCTGGCGACGGCGCGCCGCGCGGTTCGCGGATTCTGCGCGTCGATGTGCCGATCGAGATAGCGATTCGCCGCCATCGCCGCGGTGCGCGCACCCAGGACCGCGACCGTGATCCAAAACCACTGAACGAAGCTCGGGAGACCTTGAGCGCCGAATATCGCGCCGGCATATGCAAACGGCAGCGCAAAGAGCGTGTGCTCGATTCGAATTTCCTGGAGGAACGTCTTCACGGTTTTTGCGGTGCGGACCGCCGCAAGCGCTCGAGCGCTTCGGGTCCTTGCCCGCTCCACCGGTCGCTACCGCCGAGTGCGGCGAGCGCTTCGCCAAGGCCGTATTCCTTCCAGCGCCGGTCGACCAGCGTGCGCGTCGTTTCGTCCATCACGATGTCGGGCGGCCAAGGCCGCGTATAGCCTTCGTCGGCGCTCTTGCGCGTCGCGTCGATGCCGATCTTGACGCCGAGGGCGATCCGATACGACCCGTGATCCAGATCGTCGACCGGTCCCGGCATCGTGACGACGTCGTGTTCGGGATCGAGATTGTTCAAAACGAACCATGCGACCGCGCGCGGGTCTTGAACGTCGACGTCCGCATCGACCACCACGAGAACGCGCGTCAACATCATCATGTGCCCCAATCCCCACAGGGCATTCATGACCTTTTTGGCCTGTCCGGGATAACTCTTACGAATCGAAACGATCGCTAAGTTGTGGAACCCGCCTTCGACCGGCAAATTCATGTCGACGATTTCCGGCACCACCATCTGCAAGAGCGGAAGAAAGATGCGTTCCGTCGCCTTTCCTAGCCATGCGTCTTCCATTGGAGGCTTGCCGACGACCGTCGCGGGGTAGATCGGTTCTTCGCGATGCGTGATGCATTCGACGTGAAACACCGGATAACGGTCCTGCAGACTGTAGACGCCGGTGTGATCGCCGAACGGTCCCTCCTCGCGGAGCTCGGTGTTGTCGACGTATCCTTCGAGGACGAACTCCGCTTCCGCCGGCACTTTGAGATCCACCGTCTTGCAGTCGACGAGCGATACCGGCTTACCGCGCAGAAGCCCGGCAAAGGCAAACTCGTCGAGAACGGGCGGAAGCGGGGCAGTTGCCGCATACGTCAACACGGGATCGGATCCGAGCGCGACCGCCACGGGGATGCGTGCTCCCCAACGTTGCGCGTGCGCGCGTCCTTGTTTGTGACGTTGCCAATGCATGCCCGCCGTGCGTTCGTCGAAGATCTGCATGCGATAGACGCCGACGTTGTAGCTTTCCGTTTCCGGATCTTTGGTGATGACCAAGGGCAACGTGAGAAAAGGCCCGGCATCGAGCGGCCACGTCGTAAGGGCCGGAAGCATCCCTAAGTTCGGTTCGGCGACGACGACCTGCTGCGACGCGCCGCGGCCCACACTGCGGGGACGGAGATTCGCGAGCGGTGCGAGCGAGGCGAGCTTTGCGAGACGTTGCGGCAGCGTTGCGGGGATTTTGAAATCGAGCAACCGGCGCAAACGCGCGCCTACCTCATCGAGATCGTTCGCACCGAACGCCATCGCCATGCGCCGTTGCGTTCCGAACTGATTCGTCAACACGGCAAAGCGATGGTCGCGAACGTTGCTGAAAAGGAGCGCTGGTCCGCCGGCTTTGACCACGCGGTCGGTGATTTCGGAGATTTCGAGCCGAGCGTCCACCGGCGCGGTGACCTCGTGCAGCTCGCCTGCGCGGCGCAGCGCTTCGACAAACGACCGCAGCGATTCAAAAGCCATTCGCGCGTTCCTTAAACGAAGGTCGCGCGCAAACCCGCCCGTAAGCACGAACCATGCAGTTTTTGGTCATCGCTCGCCGCGCGCTGGAGCGCTTCACCGACGCGCAGTTTGCGGAACTCCTCGAACCCGAAGCCGAACGGGTGCGCGAGCTCTATCGCGAAGGCACAATACGGACCATCTGGACGCGCACCGACGTTCCCGGCGCGTGCTTCGTGCTCGAATGCGCGGACCTCGCGCACGCTCAGCGCATCGTTGCGTCGTTACCGCTGGCCGCGCGAGAAATGCTCGATTTGCAGATTATCGGTCTTCGCGGCTATCGCGGTTTTGAACCGAGAGGCGCGGCAGGGTCGTAATGAAACACGCGCCGCTTCCCGGAGCGCCGCCGAGCGTGACGTCGCCGCCGTGGGCTCGCGCCACCCAACGGGTGATCGCAAGTCCGAGACCGCTCCCTTCCGCGCCCGGTTCAACCCGATAGAACCGTTCGAAGATTTTTTCGCGCTCGGCGTCCGGGACGCCCGGGCCGTCGTCGGAAACGTCGACGCACGCGCAGCGACCATCTTCGCGCGAACGTACCGTGACGCGCGCGCGTGCGTGACGGAGAGCGTTGTCGAGCAAGTTGCGGACGAGCTCTTTGAGGCGACGTGCATCGCCGTTGACGAGGACGGGAGCTGCGACGACGTCGATCGTGATGCCGGCCGCAGCGGCCCGTTCGGTAAATTCCGAAACGCATTGCCGGACGAGGACCGAAAGATCGACCGGCTCGCACGCTAGCGCATGCGCGTCGGGCTCGCGTGCCAGCGTGAGCAGGTGTCCGATGAGATCGGAGGCATCCAGCGCGGTGGAAGCGATCGTGCGCAACGCTTCGTCTTTTTCCGAGGGCGGCTGCAAGCGAGCTGCCTGCGCGACGGTTGCGATTGTGGCTAATGGAGAACGCAATTCATGCGCCGCGTCAGCCGCTAGGATGCGCTCGCGTTCTCGAGCGAGCACAAGCGGTCGAATCGACGTGCGTGCGAGCACGTACGAGATCGCTCCGACCAAGACCAGCAGCGGCAAGTCAAAAACGATGAGGTTTTGCGCGACGTGACGCATTGCGCCGGCGTACGCCGCGGCGTACTCCGGCGTTCCCAGTGCGGGCTGCAATTCACCGGCATAGATCTGCCCGACGAAGACATATGCGACGACGTTGAGCGACGCCAAGACCGCGATGAAGAGTACGAGGTAGAGTGCGGTAAGGCGTGCGATCACGGAGAGAACTTATAACCCACGCCCCACACGGTTTCGATCGGACCTTGGGCCCCGGCGGCCTTGAGCTTGCGCCGCAATTGACTCACGTAAACGTCGACGATATTACTCGAACCTTCAAATTCGTAATCCCAAATTCGCTCCAGCAGGTGGGCCCGGCTAAACGCTATCCCGGCATTTCGCACGAAGAATTCGAGCAAACGGAATTCGGTCGCGCCCAGCTCCAGTCGTTTCTCGTCGTACGTCGCCGTGCGCGCCCCGAGGTCGATGGTGACCTTCCCCGCGGTGACTTGCGAGGCTTGCGGCCGATCGCCGCGGCGCAGCAAGGCGTTCAGGCGCGCGATCAACTCTTCTTCGACGAATGGTTTGACGAGGTAATCGTCGGCGCCGGTGTCGAGTCCGCGTACGCGATCTTCGACGCCATCGCGTGCGGTAAGCATGAGAATGGGCGTCTGAACGCCTTCGGAGCGCGCGGCACGCGCAATCTCGAATCCATCGCGTTTCGGCAAGACCACATCGACGATCGCGACGTCGTAGATGGCGCGAAGCAGGTATTCCAATCCCGTTTCGCCATCGGACGCGACGTCGACCGCGAACTTGCGGTGTTCCAGCATCGACGCCACGGACTT
>JAFAIW010000279.1 GCA_019236495.1 Vulcanimicrobiota bacterium
CCGAAGGCACGACGCTCACCGTCGTGGAGTCCGGCTTCGACCGCATTCCGATTGCGCGGCGCGCGGACGCATTCGAAGCGAATGAGGAGGGTTGGGATCTGCTCGTGCAGTTGATCGAGAAGTATCTGATGCTTCCGCTTTCATGAGCGTCGTTCCGATTCTCGCAGCGCTCGGGGACGAGTGTCGCTTGCAGATCGTCACGAAACTCTGCAATGCCGGGCCGCAATCGATCAGCAGGCTCGCGGACGGCGCTCGCATCTCGCGGCAGGCAGTGACGAAGCATCTTCACGCCCTGCACAAAGCCGGCCTGGTCCAAAGCCGGCGTCGCGGGCGGGAACACATTTGGAACCTCGAGACGAGTCGCATCGACGAAGTGCGACGCTATCTCGAAAAAATTTCGCTGCAGTGGGACGACGCGCTCGCGCGCCTGCGAAGTGTCGTCGAGGACTAGGGCTGCATAGCGGCGGGGCAAACGCCCACCGTCGCACCGATTCCCCAACCCCGGCGATTATAGACGCTGCGGCCGGCGGAGAGACAGGCTTCGAGATCGGAAGGCGCGCGCGCCGTCGCGTGGGCGGGTGGAACCGCCGCCGGAGCGTGCCCCGCCGGAGCAGCCGGCAACGGCGTGACGCCGCGCGCCACGGCGGCTCCCAGCGCGTTCGGCGCGGGCCCGCTTACGACGCTGCCGGGAAGTTGGACGGCCTGCGCCGGCCCGGTCAGCATGAGAAACGCGCTCAGCGCGGCGACGATCGGCGTCCGCATTCGGCCTCCGGCTCAAGTATACGCCGCGCGGCCGCAGAGCGGAAGCTAGGCTTCGGCCGCGGTCATCTGCGCGTAGTAGTTGTGGCCCGCTTCGAGCAGCCGCTCGAATTGCGGCGCCGGCACGGCCTGTCCGAACCAAAAGCCTTGCCCGACGTCGCAACGCACGCTGCGCAAGAACGTCAACTGATCGACGCGCTCGATCCCTTCAGCCACGACGCGCATGTCGAGCGCTTGAGCCAGCGCGACGATCGCGCCGACGATGGCCGAACCGCGCGCTTTTCCGGAAAAATCGCCGATGAACGACCGGTCGATTTTCAACTTATGAAAAGGAAAACGATGGAGGTAACTAAGGGACGAATACCCCGTTCCGAAGTCGTCCAGCGACAATCTTACGCCGAGGGCGCGCAACTCTTCGATGGCGCGTTCGCTCTGGTCGGCGTCGTGCATGGCGGCGCTCTCCGTGACTTCGAGTTCCAAACCCGCCGCGTCGAGCCCACATTGCCGCAAGGCGTCCCGAACCACTGAAATCAGCAACGGATGGCTGAATTGATGCGCCGAAAGATTCACCGCGACGGTGAAGTTCGCGGCGAATTTCCGCCGCCACGCCGCCGCTTGCGCGCACGCGTTTTTCAGCACCCACTGATCGAGTGTGATGATAAATCCCGTTTTCTCGCACTGCGGAATGAAAGCGCCCGGCATCGCATACGTTCCGTCGTGATGCCGCCACCGAATGAGCGCTTCCGCTCCCGCGATCTCTCCGGTAGAAAGATCGACCAGCGGTTGATAGTTCACTTCAAATTCGTCGTGAACCAATGCGGTCGAAAGTCGCTGGTGCAACGGTTGGCTCAGGCGCGTCATCTAAGGGTATTTCGGCCGGCGCAAACGTGAGATTACGCGTCGAATGCGCCGTTTACGCGAACTTACCGAAAGTTTTGCGTTACCAACGCACGATCATTAACGTGCTGATTACGAACACGCCGGCGAATGCGCTCAAGAAGAGGCGCATTAACGTTCCGCGGATTGCAAGAACGATCAACGCGGTGCCTGCTATGACGAGCGTTAAGGCTTGAAGCGTTTGGTTGCCTGCTCCGCCCGCATGCTCGACGGCATTGCCGACCACACTCGCCGACACTGCCCCGAGCAACAGCGCGAGCACGACGGTGGCCAGCCAAATCGCGGTGTCCGGAGCGAGTAAGCGTCTCACCGGGCTATGGTAGCGGACAAGCCTGGGAAGCGCGTTAGAACGATATGAGATTCGGGCGTCGAAGGCGGCGCCAGATGCTCGGACGGATCGCGATTTCGCGGGAGGCGCTACGCGCCAACGCTCGGACGCTCCGCGATTTCTGTGCGCCCGCCGGGGCCGGATTCGTGGTCAAAGCCAACGCGTACGGCCACGGAATCATCGAGACGGCCCTAGCGATCGAAGGGTTGACGTCTCGCTTTTGCGTCTATTCGGCCGACGAGGCCGTTACGTTGCGCGACAACGGAATCACGAAGCCCATTTTGGTGATGGGGCCGGTGCCGCACGATGCCTTGGAAGACGTTTACGCCGCCAATGCGGCCGTCGCGCTTTGGGACACGCGCCGGTACTTACGCGCTCTGATCGACATCGGCCGCAAACGTCACGGTCGCTTCCCGGTGCACGTCAAAGTGAATACCGGCTTGAACCGCCTCGGATTGAATCCCGGCGACGCGGCGGATGCCATGGAAGACTACTTGCGCATGCCGGAGCTGTCGATCGAAGGAATCTTCAGCCACCTCGCGGCCGCCGAAGAATTGGATTCACCGTACACGCTGCAGCAACTTGCAACGTTCGAAAGCGCGCTCGCGCCGATCGACGGCATGCTCGCAAGCCGCGTGCGTCCGGTTCGGCACCTGGCCGCTTCGGCTGCGGCGATGCTCTGGCCGCAAACCCGTCTCGACATGGTTCGCATTGGAATTGCTCTGTATGGATTGTGGCCGTCCGCCGGAACGCGAACCGCACTCGACGCAAGCGGGATCGAGCTCGTTCCGGCGCTCGCTTTCCGCGCTCCACTCGTTGGAACGCACGAGCTGACGACCGGCGAGGCCGTGGGTTATGGAACGACGTTTCACGCTCCGCGTCCGATGCGGCTCGGCGTCGTGCCGGTTGGGTACGCCGACGGCGTGCCACGATTGCTTTCGAATCGCGGCAGTTTTCTCGTCGATGGGAAACGCTGCGCGATCGTCGGGCGCATTGCGATGAATACCACGGTCATCGACCTTACCGCGGTTCCCGGAGCGCGCCCGGGGACGACCGTCACGCTGTTGGGCAGCGACGGCGAGGCGACGGCCGGCGCGGACCAGTGGGCAGATTGGGCCGAAACGATCAACTACGAGATCGTCGCGCGCTTGCCGGAGCACATCGAGCGCGAGTACGTTTAGTCGCTAAGTCGCGGCTTTGATGGCCTGCGCGAGATCCAGCGTTCCTTCATAGAGCGCGCTTTTCACGATGCACGAATCGACGTTCGACGGAACCGATGCCCGAAGCGCCTGTACGTCGGTAACCGTCTTCGCGCCGCCGCTGGCCGTAATCTTGATGGGAGCGATTTCCGCGATCGTACGCAGCGCGCTCAAATCGAAACCCAGGCCCATGCCGTCGCGACCGATTTCGGTATGGATGATACGCTGAACGCCCCATTGCACGACGCGTTTGACGAGAGCATCGCGATTCATGACCGTGGCTTCTTGCCAACCGCGAATCGCAACGCGATCGCCGCGCGCATCGACTCCCGCGATGACCTTCTCCCCCAACTTCCCGATGATGTTGCGGGCCGTGCGTTCGTCCTCGACGAGCAACGTGCCGAGAATGACGAACGACGCTCCCCACTCGAGCGCGCGCATGGCATCGTCCAGCGAGCGGATTCCGCCTCCGGTTTCGACTTCGACGTTGACCGCCTTACAAATCGCCGCGATCGCCTTGTCGTTTTCGCCCGCGCCGAATGCCCCGTCCAAATCGATGACGTGCAGACGCGTCGCACCGGCGGCGACGAACGCTTGGGCGCGCGCAACCGGATCCTCGTCGTACACGACCTCGCGCGTTGGATCGCCCTGCTGCATGCGGACGCACTTCCCCGCGCGCAGGTCGATGGCGGGTATCACGAGCATGGGTGGCTCGTGCGTCGCAGCGGCCGGGGTTTCCTCTACAGAATCCGCGCGACCGCGGCGGTCACCACGGTGCCGCCGCTGAGCTTCAGACGGTGCGTTTCGCCTTCGTTTCCGCGCAGCAAATCGTCGATTTCGTTCAAGTATTTTCCCGCGACCGGCCGATCGTCGACGGCGAGTAGCGTCTTGCCGATCATGGCCTCGCGCGGTGCGCTGACTTTCGCGCCGTCCATGACGCCGTCGATTGCATAACCTCGCGAAAACGAGGGCGTCAACGTAATTGGGACGATTTGCGAGTCGTGTCTCGAGGACGATTCCGTTATGAGCGCACTCACGCGACTGCGCGGGTAGTCCAGCTCCAAGCGCCAGTAGCGCAGGACGTTTCCTCCCAGCGCGCCCACAACCGGGGCGCTCGTCATGCTGCTCGTCCACCGTTCGAACGTTCCTTCGGGACGCGAAACGAACGCAACGTCCTTCAGTTGCAGCTCGCCCAGCGAAATCTGCGGCACCCGCAGCATCCGCGCATCCGCCTCCAAACGGCCGCCGATCATGTTGGCGGCGCCGTACGCGCCGTAAACCGAATGCCAATCCGCATGGCGCGCCGCGAGGGCGTCCATGAACGACCGCGACAACATCGAAAACGATGCGCCCGTGTCGAGCAAGAGTCCGACGTGCTGCCCGTCGATGACGGCGTCGAGGCGCGGCATTCCGGATTGCACGTCGATGTCGACCGGCAAGGGAATACCCTCCGACGAGCGCGCATCGAGCGCGAATTTTCGACCGGGATAATCGAGAAGCACGCGATGTCCGCGCAAGAATCGTGCCGGCAGCAACCCTTGGGCGGCGACGCCGGGATCGATCGTCGGGCCGCCGAGCGCGACGAACACCGCATCGCTGGGAATGTCGATCTCATCCGCGTCGACGAGGAGGCGGGGTGCGGCGACCGGTTGCAGCAGTTGCTCGCCGCTGCCCTGTTGCGGACCCGTGGCTTGCAACGCAAGCGCTTCGGACACCGGCTGCGCGAGCAGCAACGCGTCGCCGCCGGTGTCGAGCCAGCAGGCCACTTCGCGCGTCACCGAACCGTTCACCAATTCAGCGGTAACGTATGGGCGATTGCCGATTACTTCGAGCGGCTGCGACGGATCGGCATGCGCCACGACGTGATGGAACGCGCCGAGCGAACCGGCCGCGCAGGCGCCGGCCACGAACTCGCGGCGTGAGAGCACTACGGCGTCGCGCCGTCCCCGTTCTTGCGCGCTTCGATCGGAATGAACGGGTGAACCGGCGGCCCAGAATACGTCGCTTGCGGACGGATGAGGCGATTGTCTTTGAGTTGTTCCAGCACGTGCGCCGTCCAACCGGCGACGCGTCCGCACGCGAACATGCACGTGAATTCGTCGCCCGGAATGCCGAGTGCGTAGAGCGTCGGCGCCGTATAGAACTCCACGTTGGCGTAAATGCGCCGGCCGGGCTTCGCTTCTTGGAGAACTTTATTCGCGGCGTCTTCGAGCGCGCGCGCGATCGTGTACCAGCGCGGATCGGTGGTTTCGCCCAGCGCCTTGGCCATGCGCTCGAGATGCTCGGCGCGCGGGTCGCGCACTTTATATTCGCGATGCCCCATCCCCATCACACGCTCGCCGCGCGAAACGAGATCGCGCACGTACGTCTCGGCCCGCTCGGGTTTGCCGATTTCGAGCAACATCGACATGACCTTGCTCGGCGCGCCGCCGTGCAAGTCGCCTTCGAGGGTGGCGATGGCGGACGTGATCGCCGCATACATGTCGGCGCGCGTCGAGGCGGTCACCCGCGCGGAAAACGTGGATGCGTTGTACGAGTGATCCGCCAAAAGCACGAAATACGTGTCGAGCGCTTCCTCCGCGGTCTTCGAGGGCACCTCGCCGGTGCGCATATAAAGGAAGTTCGCGGCTTGCGACAGATCGTGCCGCGGTTCGATTGGTTCCAGACGCCGGCGGATTCGGTCCCACGCGGCGACGACCGTCGGCATTTTCGCAATCAAGTTGACCGCGGTGTGAATCGTGTTCGGGTGCACGCCGTTCGCGTCGACCGGTGCGAAGAGGCCGAGCCCGGAAACGATGGTGCGCAAAACGTCCATCGGCCAGGCCGTCTTCGGCAAGCGTTGCATGCCGTTGAGCAACGGCTCGGGGAGCATCCGGCGCGCGCCCAGATCGCGCTTGAACTTGGTGAGTTCGGTGCGCGTCGGCAGGTGGCCGTAGTGCAGGAGAAAGGTCGTTTCTTCGAACGACGCGTTGGGCGCCAAATCGTGAATGTCGTAGCCGCGATAGGTGAGGCGGCCGGCTTGCCCTTCGACGTTGCTGAGGTCGGTCGAACCGACGACCACGCCTTCAAGGCCGCGATCGACTACGGTACCGGTGCTGGACAGAGTGGAAATCCTCCGGAAAAACGCCCGGCCGAAACCATTAGGAGGCGGGGCGGGATTTCCATTTTATTATGGACCCGTTGGACTTGACCAAGCGGCCTCCGCGTAGCCCCAAGGAACAACTCGACGGACTCGCGCTGCTGCCGCGCACGATCGACAAATTGCGCGCAAAGTTACCTGGCGGAAACATCGGCGCGTACAAAATCCAGGGCATGAGTTCGGCATTGCTCGACTTCCTCGGCGTAACCGAAGAGGACTTGCAAGGCGCGGTCGCTCGAGCAAAAAGCGACGAGGACGTGGTGGCGTGGTTGCGCGATCGCGTCAACACCGGGCGCTATCCGGAGATCACGAAGAAACTCTCCGAGCGAAATATCGAACACGTTCAAGATCGAGACGATTTGGAACGCCGCTATCCGATCCTGAAGCGGCGGCCCGACATCTACTATCTCATGGACATGCTGGAGGCCGACGACGAGGAGCTGTTTGGAACCTCTCGATCTTCGTAAGCATCCGCCGCGCAGTTGTTACACCGAATTCGACGGCTTGATCGTGATGCCGCGCACGATCGACAAGCTGCGCGGGCGGCTGCCGGGCGGCCACGACGGCGGCTACTTCATCAACGGACGAATCAAAGGCATCTCGGGATTCTTGCTCGAGCAGCTCGGCTTGACGGAAGAACAACTGACCGAAGCGATTGCGGCGGCGCCGGACGAGGAGTCATTGCACGCGTGGCTGCGCGCCAACGTCGACACATCGCTCTTTCCGAAGCTCACGCACGTCATGAAGAAACTAACGCCCGAACATGCCGAAGATCCCGCGTTTTTCCGCGACACGTACGCGGAAACCATCGCGGCAAACCCGGGACTCTCGAAAATTCTCGACATCGTCGACGCGGACGACCGCCGCATCTTCAATCCCTAGCGGTGGCCGTCAGTACGGGAACTTTCCGGTAACATCGGTCACTTCGTATGGGCCTAACGGAAGCCACGCTTTGACGATGGCACCGGCTCGCGTTTTGAACAACACCGCGCCGGTATACGCCGCGGGCACCGAGCTTCCGGCGTTCTGCCACTGTGATGCGGCAATCGTTGGGAACGACGAAAGGCCTGCCGATAAGGCAAATCCACCGTACGGAAAGTGAATCGCATCGGTTCCCGTCGCAAAAGCCGTACCGGTGCAAGGATCAAATGTGCCCCCGTGCGACGTGGATTCCGTTGCGTAGAGATCGCTCGTAAGGTCTTGTACGGTATTTCCGGGATCGAAGTCGTACGCTGCCGAGTACCGGAATTGGCACCCGACAGCGAGTGAAAGATAGGAAAATACTTGCTCGGAGATCGTCGCGTTGACGGGAGGACCGATCGTGGCCGTAACCGTGCCGGAACCGGCCTGTGCCATTGCCGCATAAATGCTGCCCGGCGGCGGCGACGGACAACCGGTGCAGTTTGGCTGAGTTGGAGAAAGCGCGACGGCTGCGCCGCTGCTCGACCATACGACGGTGGGGGATGCCGGCGGCGTTACCGTCAATGTCAGCAGAGTATAATTCGAACCCGGTTCGAGAAACTGCGAAGTAAAAAGCAGTAGCGGCGAACCCGAAACGGGTTGCGAGTTCGCTTGAAGTTCAATCGAATACTGTTGTGCGGGAGCGGACGAGCCGCTTGAGGCGCCGCAGCCGGTAAGAAGCAGGAACGCGAGAACTGCTAAGCCTCGATGCGAGTCGCTCATTGTGTCAAGAGACCCCTAGCTTCGGCCGTTGCGGGAGACGGCATAGCCGACGAGGCGATCGATCAGCGCTTCGTACCCGATTCCGAGCGAAGCGCACTCGTCCGGAATCAAGCTGGTGGGCGTGAGGCCGGGAAGCGCGTTGATCTCGAGAATCTGCGGGCGGCCTTCTTTGGTGACGATGAAATCGGTGCGCGAGTAATCGCGTAAGCCGAGCAATCGATGCACCGACAGCGCCAGCATTTGCAGGCGCGCGGAGAGATCGTCCTCTTGCGACATCACCACGTGCCGGCTGCCGCCGGGCGCGTATTTGGCCGCGAAGGTATAGAACTCGTCCTCGACCGGAATGATTTCGATCGGCGGCAATGCCTCTTCGCCGAGAATGCCGCACGTGAGCTCGCGCCCGGCTACGAACTCTTCCGCGAGAATTTGCTGATACGTCTTCGCGGCTTCGATCATCGCCGCCGTCCAATGCTCGTGGGTGCGAACGATCGAAACGCCGGAGCTCGAACCTTCGAAGCGCGGCTTGATGACGAGCGGCAAGTCGAGCGATCCCGGCAAAAGCGGCAACGTTCCTCCGACCAAATCGAACAAATCCCAGGCGGGCGTCGGCAAGCCTTCCGCGGCCAGCAGCTTCTTCGTCAAGTGCTTGTCCATCGCAATGGCCGCGCCTTCGACGCTGCTGCCCGTGTACGGCAAACCCATCCAATCGAGGATGGCTTGCACTTGTCCGTCTTCACCACCAGGGCCGTGCAACGCGTTGAACACCACGTCCGGTTCGATTGCGCGCAACGATTCGATGAAGCGCGGATCGTAATCGAGCGATTGCGCCTCGTAGCCGAGCGCATGCAATGCTCGCAAAACGCCCGTGCCGGTCGCAATGGAAATCTCGCGTTCCGAGCTAGGACCGCCCATGACGACCGCAACGCGCGGCTTAGCGCTCATCGCAAAACACTCCGACGAGATGCACTTCTAATTGCAATTCGACTCCAAACCTGTCCAGGACCGCGCGCCGTACCCGCGCGAGCAGCGATGCGATGTCTTTGGCGCTCGCATTGCCGACGTTATTGATGAAGTTTGCGTGCAGCGGCGACACTTCCGCGCCGCCTTCGCGCCATCCCTTAGCCCCGGCCGCCTCGATCAGCGCGGCAGCGTACTGACCGTCCGGGTTCCGAAAGCACGAGCCGGCATTCGGGAGCGCTATCGGCTGCGTGTTCTTGCGGCGCACCAAGCGCGCTTGCATCTCCTCGCGCACCTCGGCGGGGTCTACCCGCTCGAACGACAGCGTGACCCGTGTGACGACGGCGTCGCGCGAGAGCGTCGTGTGGCGATAGAAATATTGAAGGCTGACGGCGTGCGCGTTCGGTTTGCCGGGCGACTGCACCCACACGTCGCGTACGAAATCGCCGATCTCACGGTCGGTCCCGGCATTCATCCGCAACGATCCCCCGACGCTGCCCGGAATTCCGGCGAGCGAACCCACCCCGCGAGCGCCCGCGGACGCGGCCTTCGCGGTGAGCAACGCCATCGACGCGGACGCTCCCGCATCGATGACGACGCGGTCCCCTTCGGCACGCACCTCGATTTCCGCAAATCTTCCGGCCAAGCGCAACACCATGCCGCGCATTCCGCCGTCGCCGACGAGCAGATTCGAGCCGCTCCCCAAGACGAACCACGGCATCCGCCTGCGGCGCACGAAATGCATCAATTCGGAGAGCCGGCCCTCCGTGCGCACGACGATGCAGGCATCCGCCGGTCCGCCGACCTTCCACGAGGTGTACGGCCCCAGCGGGTCGTCGAAGCGCGCGTCCTCGCCGAAGAGCTCCCGCAGCTCTTGCCGGTCGCGTTCA
>JAFAIW010000057.1 GCA_019236495.1 Vulcanimicrobiota bacterium
GAGCGAGTCGAAGACCAGCTTGTTGGCCGGATTATTGACGCGTGCGATGCAACGGGCCTTGGACTTCTTCTTAGTGAGCAGCACGACGACCAGATTGTCTTCGTCGTCTCCCGTATCGGCTACGACAACGTCGGCGCGCGCGATGCCGGCCGATTCTAAGACTGCCGGGTCGCAACCGTCGCCGACGACGGTCGCCTGGCGATCGATGAGGCGCTCCAGCGCCTTGGCCTTGCGTTCGTCCTTCTCGACGACGACCACCTCATTGCCTTGATTGACGAGCGCACGCGTTAAGTAGGAGCCGACCTTCCCGCCGCCGACGATGAGAATGAACATGTGCTACGCGGTCAGCTTTGCGGTGGGCGCGGCCCCGACGAAACGTTGTGCGAACTCGCTGATGGCCTCGGGCGCGACGACGGCGTTGACTTCGTCGCCTTCCTCCAGGACGAGATCGCTCGAAGCGACCGTTACGCCGCCCGTCGCACGGCGAACCGCAGCGATGCGTACGTGCCCGGGCCGCTCGATCTCAGCGACGGTCTTGCCGGCGTCGGCTTGGGTGACCGTTGCAGAGATTGAGGTGAGCTTTCCGTAGTCGAAGGACTGCAGCGAGTTCCACGGCGCCTCCATCAAGACGTCGCGAATCAACTTGGCGCCAACGATGGTAGGACAGACCGTCTCGACGCCCAGCTCGCGATACATTTGGCCGCGGGGTGGATCGTAAATGCGCGCCACGACGCGTTTGATCTTGAACATGCGCTGCGCGATGAGTGCCGCCATGATGTTGCGATTGTCGCCGTTGGTGACGGCGACGAACCCGTCGGCGGTAGCTGCACCGGCGCGTTTGAGGACGTCGTAGTCAATGCCGGTGCCGACCACCACGTGGCCTTTGAATTTCTGTCCGAGGCGCTTAAAGGCGGCTGCGTTCTCGTCGATGACGATGACCTCGTGGCCATCGGCGTCAAGGTATTTCGCTAGCGCGGAGCCGACGCGTCCGCACCCAACGATGAGGTATCTCATGAACGTCCAAGCCCTTTCCCAGGCAATCGTGCTTTCCCCTTGAGTCTGAAGAGGGGAGGAGGCCAGGGTAGGCCTGCGAATAAGCGGGAGTTTTCATCGGGGCGTGGCTCAGCTTGGTAGAGCGCTACGTTCGGGACGTAGAGGTCGCTGGTTCAAATCCAGTCGCCCCGAAATTCCCCGAAGCTCGGAGCAGGCGTGTTCTCGAATTTTAGTCCGGCCTCACGGCGCGTGCTTCGCCTTGCCGAGCAAGAGTGCCGCAACCACAATCACTACTACATCGGTGCCGAGCACCTGCTGGTTGCTTTGCTCGAAGAGCGCGATCCGGAAATCCTCGAGCGTCTCGAAGCCGGCGGTATTGACATTCGCGAGACGCACGCCGACGTGCGCGCGACGCTGCGCACCGGCGAGGAGCGTCAGTGGGAAGGGATCCTCGTGACGCCGCGCGTGCGCAAGATCGTTGCGATGGCCGAAGACCAGGCCGGCGAGCGTGAGATTGCGCCGCTCGATCTCTTCGAGGCACTGCGCGCGGAAGGCGGCAGCGTCGCGGCCGAGATTCTCCGGCGGGCCGCGTCGCGAAACGCCGCTTCGACCGCCGAGTAAATCACTGCGTGGAATCCTTCCAACACTTCATCGTCGCGTTAGTCGACCATTACGGCTACCTCGGGCTGTTCGTTGCGCTCGTGCTTGGCAACGTCGGCGCTCCCGTCGGCAGCGAGATCGTGCTGCCGGTCGCCGGCGGCCTCACGGCAACCGGCCATTTGAACGCGCTGTGGCTGACCATCGCCGTCGCCGTTGCCGGGGAGCTGGCGGGCGAATCGATTGCGTACGCCGTCGGGCGTTACGGCGGGGTTCCGGCGATCGAGCGCTTCGGAAAGTACGTCGGTTTGCACCACCAGCATTTGATGAAGGTTCATGGGTTCTTCGAGCGCTACGGAAGTTTCGCGATTTTCGTCTGCCGCTTCTTACCGTTCGTTCGCGGCGTGGCGGGCTTTCCGGCGGGCATCGCGCAGATGAACCTCGCACACTTCTACCTGTGGACGCTGCTCGGATCGGCGATTTTCTGTGCCGGAATGATTGGAGTGGGCTACGCCTTCGGCGGACACCTCGACGCAATCATACCGTTGCTCCATCGCGGCGGCATTGCGGTGGTAGCGCTGGCGGTCGTGGCTATCGTCGTCATCGCGCTTTACGTGCGCGCGCGGTCGCGCCGCCGCGACACGCTCTCGGCGGAGGGTGAGTAGAAGCTTCCGGCTGCGATGACGGCGTTCGACCAAACCCTCGCACAGTTACCCGACGTTCCCGGCGTCTACATGATGGTTGGACGCGACGGCGAGATCTTGTACATCGGCAAAGCGGTTTCGCTGCGCAACCGCGTCCGCTCCTATTTTCAAGAGAGCGCCGACCATCACGCGCGCACCGTCGCGATGGTCGAACGCGTGGCCGACGTGCGCACGATCGTCGTCACCAACGAAGTCGAAGCGCTGATCCTCGAGGCCAATCTCATCAAGCGGCATCAGCCGCCGTTCAACGTTCGCCTGCGCGACGACAAACGCTATCCGTACCTCAAAGTAACCAACGAGCCGTTCCCGCGGGTCGTTTTTACTCGCATGGTCAAGGATGACGGCGCCCGCTACTTTGGTCCGTACACCAACGCGCACGGCCTTCGCGAGCTAATCGATCTCGTACGTCTGGTTTTTCCGCTGCGCACCTGTCGCGAGCCGATCGACGGGCGGCGCAAGCGACCGTGCCTGCAATATCACATCAAACGTTGCCTAGCGCCGTGCGTCGGTTATCAAAGCGAAGCGGAGTACGATGCGATGATTGGCGAGGTCGTGCTCTTCCTGGAGGGCAAGCAGGATTCGTTGCTGGCGCGCCTTCAGAACGAGATGGCGCAAGCCGCCGAGCAATACAATTTCGAAGCCGCCGCGCGACTGCGCGACCGGCTCGTGCACGTGCGACGCGTCACCGAGGGGCAGAAAGTCGTCTGGCGTTCGCGCGTAGATATGGATCTCGTTGCAATCGCGCGAGCCCGTGGGCAGGCCTGCGTGCAAGTCTTTCTGGTACGCGGCGGCAAGTTGATCGGTCAGGAGAACTTTATTCTCGACGGCGTGTACGATCAAACCGACGCAACGCTGATCGGCGAGTTCTTCAAGCAATTTTATACGGCGCGCACCGCGAGTGCGCCCGAGAACGCGCGGCTTTCCGTCGCACGGGTCGCGCGCGACAATCAGGTGCCGGTGCCGGAGAAGGCGCGAGCGCGCACGCCCTCGCCGGCGTCGAGCGCCGTTCCGAAGGAAGTGCTCGTCGCCGACTTGCCCGACGAGCGCTCGACTATCGAGGCGTGGCTTTCCAGCCTAAAAGGGCAGCGCGTGCGAATTCTGCAGCCGTTGCGCGGGGCGCGGGCTGAGTATCTGCGGCTCGTGCGTGAAAACGCCGAGCAGAATCTCAAGGCGTTTCTCGCGCATCAGGAAGTGCAGGAGACGGCGCAGGCCAGCTCGTTGGCGGAACTTGCCGACGCCCTCGAGCTGCCCGAGCCGCCGCATCGCATCGAGTGTTACGACGTGTCGAATATCGGCGGCACCAATCCGGTCGCATCCATGGTCGTCTTCGTCGAGGGACGGCCGCGCAAGAGCGAGTACCGCCGCTTCAAGATCCAATACGATCGCGGGCCCAACGATTTTGCGATGATGCAGGAAACGTTGCGCCGGCGTTTGCGCTATTTGCGGCGCGCGACCGACGAAAACGAACCGCTCGAACGCGAGCTTGCCCGCAAGGAGCGCTTCAACAAAAAACCCGACCTGCTCCTGATTGACGGCGGCAAGGGTCAGCTCAGCGCGGTCGTCGAGGTGATGGAAGAGCTCGACATGACCGGCTTACCCGTGGCGGGGTTGGCCAAAGAGCACGAGTGGCTCTATCTGCCCGACCAATCGGAGCCGATCGTCTTGCCGCCGGGATCGCCGGGACTGCACTTGGTGATGCGTATTCGCGACGAGGCGCACCGCTTCGCGGTCACCTACCATCGGCAGCGCCGTTCGAAGGGCATGACGCGCTCGGCGCTGGACGCCCTCGAAGGTATAGGGCCGGTTCGAAAGAAGCGGATATTAGCGGCCTTCGGGTCAGTAGCAGCGATCAAAAGAGCGAGTCTCGACGAGATCGTTGCCGTCAAAGGCATGACGCCGGCGCTTGCGTCGCGCGTCAAAGCCGCATTAGGAGAGTAACATGCATCTTCTGATTCGCTTCATCGTCAATGCCGTCGTCTTATGGCTGGTCATTTGTCTGGTACCGGGTTTCCACAACGATGCGGGAGCGTCGGGCTTCGGTGCCTATAGCCTCGGAACGGTCATCTTGCTGGCGGTCATCTTCGGCCTGGCGAACATGCTCATCGGACCGATTCTGCGGCTCATCAGCGCACCACTGACGTGGCTCACGCACGGTCTATTCACCATCGTCATCGACTGGATTCTGCTAGGGTTGGCGGTGTGGATTACGCCCAACCTCAAGGGCGGCTGGTTGCCGACCTTGATCGGCGCCATCGTGCTGATGATCGTCAGCACGCTGATCGCAATGATGTACAATCCGGAGGGCCAAGCGACCGCCGTCTGACGGAAGGTCCGATTTAGGC
>JAFAIW010000067.1 GCA_019236495.1 Vulcanimicrobiota bacterium
TAGAGGCGAATCCGCGGTCCCCAGCCGCCGAACTGTTGCTGCGCGCTCGATGCGCTCTTGATCACCGTGGTGAATCCCAGCGTGGGGCCTTGTTCGTCGGGCAGCGCGTGCCGGCTGCGGTTGCTCTTCTCGTTCATTTGCGGCTCCTTCGTGCGTTGTGCTGTTGTGTGAAGAGCGTACAACTTCCGAAAGCTGCGCAAATCCGGAATCTTGCGGATTTATTCTCGGGGGAAACCCGTAGGCGCGATTAGCGCTTGAAAACCAGCGCCAGCACCTCCGTCGGCGTCATCTTCGTTACATCGACGACGTCGTCGGGGTAGAACTCGTGGTTTCGCGCCCAGTGCACGCGCGAGCCGGCACCCATCTCCTGAAGCTTTTGAACGAACAGCCGGCCGCGCGTAAACCCGACCTCAAAGATCGCTTCGAGGCGGAGCAAGCTGACGTTCTTCACTTCGGTGGAATGCGTCTTCGTGGCTTGTGCAATGAAGCTGGTGAAGGTCGCCACCGCCCTTTGGTGACTGACGAATTTTTGCTGCATATCCATCGGCGTTGTGAAGGCCCTTTGCTTCCCCCGCGCGGCGGCCCTCGCGCAAGCGCAACGCTAGCGTTGCGCTTGCGTTAACCTTGATCGAAGCTCTGATAAGGCTTGTGTTAGGCTGCGCCGCGGCGGCGATAGAAAAGCAGCTCGAGCGCGTCGTTCGTCGGCGTGAACGTCAGATCTACGACCTCGTCGGGATGAAACTCATAGTTCGGCATCCAGTGGACGCGAGAGCCTGCGCCGATTTCCGGCAGCTTTAAGACGAACAGTTTGCCGCGTGTAAAGCCGACCTCGACGATCGCATCGAGCCGCCCGAGGTTGACGCTGCGCACGGCATCCCCATTCAGCTTCGTGGCGGCCGCGATCAACGCCGTGAAGGCGGCGACGGCGCGTTGATGGCTGACGAATTTTTCGGCGGCGATGTCGAGGGTCGCCATATATCACGATGGTGGACGATGACCGCCCCTGCAACAATCCCTCGAAACCGGGATTGCTTGCGTTCCGCGGAGCTACACGAAATCGCGGAGGGTCAGGGTGACGGTGCGTTGCGCTCCATCCTTGCCCGTGAGGACGAGCCGCAGCGCGGTGCCTGGTGCCCCGAAGAACGTCTGCCGTACCTGCTGGAGCGACATGTCGGATGTCGACTTCCCGTCGATCGAGTCGATGACGTCGCCGCGAACGATGCCGGCCTGGGCGGCTGCCGTGCCGGGACGCGCGTCGAGCACGGTGTACTTTCCATTGCGATTGATCAAGAACAATCCCGCACGTTCGTAAACGTCGGGCTGATCGAACGCCGCATTGGGGGCGAGCGTCATCGTTTGCGTTCCGTAGTCCAGCGTTAGCGTAAAACGTCGCCACACATTCCCGCCGACGTTCGCGGCCAGGAACGGCATCGCGAACGCCCCTTTGTCTTGCGTGGTGTAATCGCCGACCACGTCTTTGAGCGTCATCGTGCCGATTTGCAGCGATGCGACTCGTCCGAGCCGTCCCATCGCGGGTCCGCCGAATCCGAATCCGTTCACTCCGGGCGCCGTCAAAGTTTTCGGCACGACCGTCGGATGCGCCGCGAGAAACGGCCCATAGAACGTCATTGAATCGCGCGCGCCGGTATCGAGCGTGCATTGATCACTCACGCCGTCGATCGTGCAGGCGAACTGCGGTTGCCGTCCGTCGAGAACGAAAGGCAGCGATTGTCCTCCCGCCGGAGCCGATGCGCCGTCCGGCATTTGGAAAATCACCCGGCCGTTCGCATAGTCGAACGTCGTGACGAAACGCGCCAGCATTTCGAATCCGATGAGCCCGTCCACACGCTGTCCTCCGGAAATTCCGAAGCCCGCGCGCGTCGGTGCGACGCCGAAGAGCTGGTTTTTCACGGTCGCGGCGCCAAATTGCATCGTATCGACGAGGGCGAAGCTCAGAGATTCCGTGGCGGAGCCCACGCCCGAGCCTTGTTCCGAACCCTTTCCGGCCGCCCCGATTTCTTGCGCGACGCTCGCGTCGACGATGTTCGCGCCGCCGCTGTCGTAGATGAAGCGGTACGGCCCTTTCCCGTTGAGTTTGACGTCGAGATAGACGTGATTGTCGGCGAGATCGAAGGGAACGCTCGTCGACGAAGCACCGCCGGCAATCGAGTAATCGCGCACGTTCGAAGCGGGCTTCGTGAGATGCGAGGCGCCGTCGGCCGGGTCCGCCACTGCCTTCGTCGTCACGGAGTCGCTCGAATTTCCGTCGTTCGACTCGCTGTGCGAGGCAAACGGAACCATGAGTCCTTGCACCGCGCGATAGTCGGAAAACGTCGTTATGGTTTCTCGCGGGCCGATGGTCTGCGTAAACCGGACGGGCAGATGCGTCGTGCGATCGAACCAAAGTTTGAAGGGTAGCGGGGAGCCTGGTGCGGTGACGTCGAGCGTGTCGTATGCCTTTCCGGAATTGGTCTTTTCGCCGCCCCACGCCACGGTAGCGCCGCCGCGGTCCGCAGTCCACAGCGCATAGTTGCCCGCGAATGCTTGCGAAATCTCGCCGGCCCGTCCCGCGCCTCCGCCGTCGACCCAAACGAGTCCGGAACCGTCGCTGTTCCAAACGTCTTTGCCGTCATAACCGTCGCCCGCGATAACCGGCGGCGTATTCGCCATCTCTGCGAATCTCAGCTTGCCGATCTCGAGCCACTCCTCGCCCGTGCCTTTCAGGCCGGCGAACGCGACACGACCGCTCAAATACAGAATGTGAATGCGATCGAGGGCCGGGCCCCCGAGGGCGGTGCGCGATTGCGCAAGCAACGCGCTCACGCGCGCATCGCCCGTGGGGCCTTGCGCAGAGGCCGAAGCAACGGGGACCATCAAGCCAACGGCAATAAGAGCGAGCGTATGCGAAACGTTCATGCCTCTCGTACGCCGGTCCGCCGAGAATGTTTCAGCGTGGTGTCACCCTGAGGTGCGAGCGCGAAGCGCGAGCCTCGAAGGGCTATTTTGTCTGCCACAGTGCGAAGACCGCGCCGGCCGGGTCCTCAATGATGCTGAACGATCCTTGCGGAATCTCGACCGCGTCTTTGATGATTTTTCCGCCGAGCGCTTTGGCTTTGTCGGTCGACGCGCGAAGGTCGTCAACCAAAATGTATGCGAGCCAAAACGAGGGCGCACCGGGCATCGGATGTTTCATCATGCCGCCGGCCGTGCCTTCGCCGACCCCGATCATCGTGTATGTCGAACCATCCGGCATTGGGACGTCTTCCAACTTCCAATCGAAGAGTTTCTCGTAAAACGGACGCGCCTTGCCGAGATCGCTTGAATTCAGCTCGACGTGAACGAACGGATTCGCCATAACTTCTCCTTAATGCACGGAATGATTTGCGCAATGCGACTCGTACCCGCAAGGTGCAGAATCCTCTCGTTCATGGAGGCTTAATATGCCGATGCTAGCCTGCGAGCGAATGAAGATGCGTCGCATCGGATTTTCCTTTTGCGCACTCACGCTCGCGGCCGCGTTGCCGCTTGCCGCCACCGGTGACGTCGGACGCACGCGGCTTCCCGACGGACGCACGATCGCCCCTACCGGGTTCACCGTTCCGGTCGAAGGGTTTGCTTCCAACGAGGCACTGTCTCCCGACGGTGCATATCTGGCCGTGCTTTCTCAAGACGGAAACGCGATCGACGTCATTGATACGCGCGTCTCGATGTTGGCCGATCGGATCTCGGTTCCGGGCGCAAACAATCTGGCATGGACCTCCGATGGGTTGTACGTCACGCGCGGTTACAGCGGTATCCTAGCGCGCTTTTCGTACGAGCGCGGCAACGGATCGGGTGACGCACCAAGCACTCCGACGTTCACCAAGCGCACCGACCTCGACGCCGGCGGTCCCGGCGTCCTCGGTTCGATTGCGGAAGATCCGGCAACGCACCGAATCGCCGTGACCCGCAGCGCAGACCGCACCGTTATGGTGATCGACGACACGACGGGAGCGCTCCTCGCGACGATGCACGCGAGCGGCCAACCGTTCGATGTGGTCTTTTCCGGAAATGCGATCGTCGCGAGCGATTACAATAGCGATCGCATCGAGATTTGGCCCGGCGCCGCCGATCCGGCAGCGACGGTCGTAACCGGGCCGCACCCCACGCGGATGCTCGCCGACGGCGCACGCGTGTACATTGGGAATGCCGACGGCGCGACGGTATCGGTCGTCGACGTGCCGTCGCACGCTGTCGTGCAGACCTACGACTTGAGCGCGGTGCCGAACCAGCCGCCCGGACAGACGCCCTCGGGAATGGCGCTCGCGGCGAATGGCCGCACGCTCTTCGTTTGCGAGTCCGGCTTCAACGATGTGGCCGTGGTCGACGTGCGCAGCGGTAAGGTGCGTGGTCGAATTCCAACGGCATGGTATCCGATGGCGGCGGCATACGTCGAACGCGCGACCGTCGGAAAGAAGGATCCGCGAAAGAAACCGCAACTGTGGATCGTTTCCGCGCGCGGAATCGGTCAACAACCGGATCCGGCGGGCGAATGGAACGGACATATGACTGGGCTCGTGCAGCACGTGCTGGTCGATCCCACGCAGTTCGCGCCGTGGTCCGCGCAGGTGGCAAGCGACAACCGCTGGCACGCGCCCGCAGCTGCGCACGCCTTGCCGCCGATCAAGCACGTCGTGTTCATCGTGATCGAGAACAAGCACTTCGACGAACAATTCGGAGACGAACCGCGCGCTAACGCCGATCCGACGCTTCTCGTGTACGGGCGCAAGTTCACGCCGAACATGCACGCGCTGGCGGAGCGGTATGCGCTCTTCGATGAGTTCATGGGCAACGGCGACGCAAGCATCTACGGCCATTCCTGGACGACGCAAGGCTACGTCAACGATTATCAAGAGCGCAACGCGCGCCTCGCCGACAACGGCTCGACCGACGTCGAGCATCGCGTGGCGTGGTCGATCTGGCCATATGCGGAACATGGCGAAGACACGGTATCCGTTTCCACCATGAATTTCGATTGGTACAAAAACATCGCGGACTTGCCGGAAGGACCGCGCCTGAATCCGAGCGCCGTCTTTGGTCCGCGCGGCGAGCTGATCGACGCGCTGGCGAAACGCGGCGTGTCGTTTCGCGTCTACGGAGAACAGATGACGGTGACGCCGGAAGGCCGCATCGCGACGGGTTTAGGTGCGCACGCTGCCCGCGACTATCCCGGCGCCCATATCGATTTCGGCGTGCTCGACACGCAACGCGCGAAGCTTTTTATCGGCGACCTGCGCGCGCACGGCCTCGCTTCATATACCTACATGACGTTGCCCACCGACCATACGGCCGGGACGAAGCCCGGCTTCTACACTCCGCAGTCGTATATTGCCAATAACGATCTTGCGCTCGGTCAGATCGTGTCCGCCATTTCGGCACGTCCCGAGTGGAAATCGACCGTGATCTTCGTCGCTCCCGACGATGCGCAAGGAACGGGCGATCACGTCGATGCGAAGCGAATGCCGGTGTTTGCGGTCGGGCCGTACGTGCGGCACGGCGCGGTCATCGACACGCTGTACAGTTTCCCCTCGATTCTGCGGACCGTTGGAGTTTTGTTCGGTGCCGGTCCATTGAATATCGAAGATGCGGCGAGCGCGCCGATCCTCGACGTGTTTGCATCGAAGGCCGATGCGCGGACGTTTTCACCGCTTCCCGAAACGATCGGCATGGAGAAAAACCCCGGAGAAGCGGCGTCGCTCTTCATCGACGTAGACGGCCCCGACTCGCTGGCGATTCCCGATCAAGAATGGGTCGCCGTGCACGGTACGGCTTCGCTGCGCGCGCACCATGAATACCTAGCGCGCCTCGGTACAGACGTTCGAAGGTACGCACGAGCCGATCCCTAAACGAGCCGCGCGTTTTCCTCGTCAAAGATTCGCGCAATGCGTTCCGGATCGCAATGTCTCTCGAAGAGCGTTTCCGGATCCCATTCGCTTCGGTCGGCGTTGAAAAAATCTCCACCGTACACGTGCAACGCAGCAGTGAAGCGCGGAATCGGATTGGTGACCGAATGAATGATGTCGTGTCCGAGCGGTACCGCGTCCTTTGCAGAGATCGCCTTCGCGCCGACGGCCTCCACGTTGTCTTTACTGCCGTCCACGCGCCGCCAAAAAATATTATCTTCGCGTCCGGTGTAGATGCCGATAACGGCCCACATTCGATGGTTGTGAGGAAAGATGGTCATCTTCGGCGCCCAGACGACATTCAAGATCGTCAATTGCGGCGAGCGATAGAGGCGCTGCAATTGCGCACGTGATGGCTCGCCCAGTGCGCTGAGAAGGGCGGAAGGATCGCGAACCGCTCTCGCTACGACCTCCCGAACCCCGACAAACGACGGATCGGCGGCGAGTGCGGCACGGCAATCGTCAATGAATTGCTCGACTTCGAACGCCATTCCCGACCATTCTACTCTTCTGCCACCCTGAGGTGCAATTGCGGCGCAGCGCGCCGCAATTGCCTCGAAGGGCGTTACCGATTCTTGCGCTGGTGGATGATGAACCCGTTTCCTTCCGGATCGACGCCGGGCGCCATGTGACACACCGGCGTCTCGAACGGCTCTTGAAGTTTTGCGCCGCGTGCGTTGAAAGCGGCGACGGCATCGTGAATGTTCTCGACGGCAAACATGATCGTGCCGCCGCTGGGATTCTCGACACCGTCCGGGCGCCACACGCCGAACGTGGAACCGTCCGATAGGGTGAATTCCGCGCCGCGACCGCCGTCGTCGACCGCGGTGGGGGTCATGCCCAGAACGTCGCGATAGAACGCGATCATTTTCTGCGGGTCGCGCACGAGATAGGCTGCGATGTCGATGCCGACGATCTTGGCGGTGGTCTTCGCGCCGGCGGGGTGCGTCGTGCTCATTGGTTCGGGTGCTCCTTCGGAGAGAGCGAGTGATGTGACCCTATGCTACCCGGAGATATATGACAGTCCGTGTCAAATTCAATCCCGCAGGGCGGCCGCCTCGGGGCCCCCAACTGCCGCCCTCATGCCGAAAACCGCCCTCGCGCATTTGGAGGACATGCTGGCCGGAAACGCGCGCTTCGCCGCGGGTTCGGCCGCGATCGCCCGGGCCGAGCTCGCTCTCGGCCAAGCACCCTTTGCCGTCGTCTTAGGCTGCTCGGATTCTCGTGTTCCCGTCGAGACCGTTTTCGACCGCGTGCCGGGTGAAATTTTCGTGGCGCGCGTCATTGGGGGAGTCGTTTCGGACGAAACGCTGGCTTCGGTCGAGTTCGCAGTCGGCGTTCTGAATACGCCGCTCGTGATCGTGCTGGGACATACCAACTGCGGTGCGGTCAAAGCCGCCGTCGACTACGTGAGCGACGGAATCACGATGCCCGGCCACATCGGAACCGCGGTTTCTTCGATAGTCGCAGCGGCACGGGCGACGCGCGACGGTGAAGGCGATTGGTGGCTGCGCGCCGTGCGCGAGAACGTGCGGCGAAACGCAGCGGCGCTGGAACAACGATCGTCGATCGTCGCGACGGCGGTGCGGGAACGCCGCGCTCTGGTCAAAGGACTGGTCTATGACCTTCACACCGGCAAGGTGACGCTCGAACCGTAAAACTGCACTTGGCGGATAGCAGCCCCTGCGGTCGGGTGCTATCCTCTAGAGGCTTATGAAGCGTACGCTAGCGTTGATCGCATGCGCCGTGCTGATCCCGTGTGTCGCGGAAGCCAAGGGCACGGTAAGGGTACAGCAGAGCGACGGCTCGGTCCAGGTTTATCGCGACGTCACGTTACGCGTCGTCGGAAAGACGCTTCAGATCACCACGGCCGATTCAAAAGGCACGCTCGTCATCACCGATGCGGCATGCTCGTTCGTCGATGCGCTCATGCGCTGCTTGCCATATCACTATACGTTGGTGCAGAACGGTGCGCATCTGCTGGATTTCGAATATGGAACCGTTTATTACAATCCGACGAAGACCAAGCAAACGTTGCGATATTCATCCACGCAGCTCGAGCCGGACGGTGTGTTGGCGGCGGTAAAGAGCAAGCGTGGAACGTACGTCAGCATCTCCGGAACGTTGGACGGACGCAAGCCATGAGCAAGATTCTCAGCGGTGCACTTGTGGCGGTGATCATTGTGACAATCGCTGCGCCCGCTGCGGCACGCCCCGGCGGCGGGGCACGCGGCGGCGGAATGCGCGGCGGGGGGCGTCCCTCGGGGGGCCGATCGATGTCCCGCCCCGCCACTCGGCCGAGCGGCGGAGGCGGCTTCAATTTGGGCGGCGATTTTTCGAACCGGCCGTCGACGTTACCGTCCGGCCCCGGCTTCGGACGCCCTGGGGGACCGGGAGGGCCCGGTGGACCCGGCGGTCCAGGCGGACCCGGCGGTCCCGGAGGAA